>JASHRP010000267.1 GCA_030037375.1 Bryobacteraceae bacterium
ATTTCCGGAAGAGCGGGTTGAAGCCGCGCGGCACCTGGAAGACCTGTTCTCGCCGGAGGACACCACCGAGATTCGCTATTTGATGAAGCGCGCCCAGCGCACCGGACTGGCCGCGAGCCAGTTCGATATCGAATCCGAAGGCCGCGCGCGACATCTGGCCGTCACGGTGTCCGCGCTGCCCACCCCCCAATCAGCCCCCGGGTTCGTGCTGGTTCTTGAGGACACCAGCGAACTGTTGCGCGCGCAAAAGGCAGAGGCCTGGCAAGAGGTTGCCCGGCGGATCGCGCATGAACTGAAGAATCCATTGACGCCCATCGCGCTCTCGGCCGGAAGGATCTCCCGCTTGCTCGATCGTGGCGGTTTTCCTCCCGATTCTCAGCGCATTCTGCGCGAGTGTGCGGGAACCATCGCGCGTGAAGTGGAATCGGTGAAGGCGCTCGCCGATGAGTTCTCGCAGCTCTCACGCTTCCCGGCCGCGCAATTGGTGCCTACTGATTTGAACACCGTGATTCACAACGCCCTGGATGTGTTCGCCGGCCGCTTGGATGAGATCGACCTGCGCGTCGACCTCGCGTTGAGCCTCCCGCTGGTAAACGCCGATCCGGAGCAGTTCAAGCGGCTGGTGGTGAACCTGGTCGACAACGCCGCCGAAGCCATGCGCGATGCTCCGCTGAAGCGGCTTCTGGTGGCCACCCGGCCCGCCGTGGACACGGTCGAACTGATGGTCGCGGATACGGGTTGCGGCGTCTCACCGCAAGATAAAGAGAAACTCTTCCTGCCGTATTTCTCGACGAAAGGACGCGGCACTGGCTTGGGTTTGGCGATCGTCAGCCACATTTTGACGGAGCACGGCGGCCGCATTCGCGTAGAAGATAACAAACCCTCCGGGACCAGGTTTTATGTGGAGGTGCCAGTGCCTGTGGGCGCGACGATCGAAGCCGAGGCTCGGGCGTGAAGCCCACGCGCATCCTTATCGTCGACGACGAACCGGGCATCCGCGAATCGCTGTGCGGCGCGCTTCGTGACGAGGATTTCGATTGCGTCGCGGTTGCCAGCGGCGAGGAGTGTTTGGCGGAGCTCACGCATAGCGGCTATGACGCGATCCTGTTGGACGTTTGGCTTCCCGGCATCGACGGCCTCGAGACTTTGGCTCGCATTCAGGAGATTCCGGCGGTCGAGCGGCCTGAGGTGATTATCATCTCGGGCCACGGCACAATCGAGACCGCGGTGAAGGCTACGAAAACCGGCGCGTTCGACTTCCTGGAGAAGCCGCTCACGATCGAGAAGGTCACGGTGGTGATCCGCAACGCGATCGAACAGAAGCGGCTGGAAATGGAAGTCGCTCATCTCAAGGAGAACGGGGGATTCGCGCCGCACATTATCGGCGAGAGTGTGCCGATGAAGGCTCTGCGTCAGCAGCTCCATTTGATGGCCGCCACCAACGGGCGGGTGCTGATCTTCGGCGAAAGCGGCACTGGCAAGGAATTGATTGCGCGCGCGATTCACGCCGCGAGCCCGCGCGCTACGGAGCCGTTCGTCGAGGTCAATTGCGCGGCGATTCCCGAAGAGGCGATCGAGAGCGAGCTGTTCGGCCATCGCAAGGGGAGCCTCCCAGGCGCGCATGAAGATAAGACCGGAAAACTCGAAAAAGCGCGCGGAGGAACATTGTTCCTGGACGAGGTGGGCGACATGTCGCTGAAGACTCAGGCCAAGGTGCTTCGAGCGTTGGACGAGCATCGCTTCGAGCCGGTCGGCGCGGCTGAGTCGATTCAAGTTGATGTGCGCGTGGTGGCTTCGACCAACAAAAATCTGGAAGAGGAAATCGAGCGCGGGAACTTCCGGGAAGACCTGTTCTACCGCTTGAACGTGATCCCGTTTCACGTTCCTCCGCTGCGCGAAAGAATTGAGGATATCCGTCTGCTGGCGGACCATTTTCTGAAAGAGTTCACCACCGCTTACGGCCGCAAGCCCAAGCATCTGACGCCGCAGGCGCTGCGCGCGTTGGAGGAATTTCCCTGGCCCGGAAACGTACGCGAGCTGCGAAATCTGATGGAACGGATTGTGATCATGAACCCGCAGCCTCGTATCGATGCGCGTCACATTCCACTCGACCGAACCCGCCGCGGAGCGGATCGCCACGCGGAGCCGCTCGGGAGCCTTCATGAAGTTCGCGAGGCGGCGGAGCGCGACTACATCGTGAGGAAACTCGACGAAGCCAAGGGGAACGTCACACGCGCCGCGGATTTATTGGGGCTTGAGCGAAGTCATCTTTATCGCAAGATGCGCGCTCTGGGGATCGCCGCAAAAGAATGAGCACGAATTCGACTTTGCTGGAGACTCTGCCGGAAGATTCGTGGACGGGTGACTTTGCGCCCGATACGGTCTCCCGCGCAACCGCTGCCCTCGAGGGCGGGCAGGTCTTGTATTTCCCTCACCTGGCTTTTCGCCTCGAAGAAGCCGAGCAGCCGCTGCTCTCCGAAAGTGTGGGCGACGGCAAATCGAAAAATATCAGCTTCGACCCGGCTCGGGGAATCCTGCGCGGCGCCGCGGAGGATGTCGCGGTTTCCCGCGCGCTTCACGGAGTGCTCGACCGGTTCGCGAAGCAAGCGCGCGCTCTTGTATCGGGCGCCCTTCCCGGATACAAGGATCATCTCGAGTGGGGTTTGACCAGTTATCGCCCCGCGCGCGTGGAGGGCCGAGTCACTTCGTGGCGGAAGGACGATACGCGATTGCATGTGGACGCCTTCCCTTCCCGGCCGACGCGCGGGCGTCGGATTCTGCGCGTGTTCGCGAATCTGGGCGAGAGCGGAAGAGTGTGGCATCTGGGCGAAGCGTTTGAAGCAGTCGCTGGTAGATTCGCGCCCGCCGCGCGCCTGCCTCTGCCTGGATCGGCGTGGATACTGGAAACGCTACGCATTGTAAAAGGCCGCAGGAGCGCGTTCGATCACGTCATGATTCAGATCCACGACCGAATGAAGGCGGATCAGGGTTATCAGGAACAAGCCATTCGCGAACAGGCTGAGTTCCCGCCCGGATCCGCGTGGATCGTATTTACGGATCAGGTATCGCATGCGGCGCTTTCGGGGCAATTTGCCCTGGAGCAGACCTTCTTCGTGCCCATTACAGCTCTGGCAAAACAAGAAACCGCGCCCCTTCGCGTTCTGGAGAAAACGCTGGGGCGCGGCTTGGTCTAACCGGCTTAGAACGAGAACCGGGCAATCAGCGTGCCGGTGCGGGGCGATAGATACGCTGACGTAGCCATGCTGGGAGCTTGATAGTAGGTGCCCGGCGCTTGGTAAACATCGATGGTCCCGAATCCGCCCGTGTAGATTCCCAATCCGTTCTTGGAAGCCGGGATCTGCGGATTCGACGTGACCGGAGGAGGCATCAGAGTCCGGTTGAAGATATTGACGAACTCGGCTCGGACAAAGAAGTTCATCCTCTCCTTAATCCGGAAGTTGCGGCCGATATTCGCGTTCTCGGTGGGCGTGCGCGGAGCGCGGAAATCGCTGAAGAGCACGCCTTGAGCCGCGCAAACAGAAGTGCCAGGGCAAGGCTCCCACGCGTTTGGATTCAGCACCTGCGTGTAGTAAGGGTTGTAGCTGCTGAGATTGTTGGGGTTCACACCCTGCGTGTACAGGGGCTGGCCCGGAACCCGAATATCCTCACTGGGCAGGAAGGACAAGTTGGGGCTGGTCGGAGGCGTCAGGAAGGTTCCGCTCTGATAGTTAGCGAACCCGCCGACCTGCCAGTCCTTGACGATCGTATTCACAAACTTGTTGAAGCGCGAATACTTCGGCGTGGTGTAGATAAACTGGAAGTTTAGCGTCTCGGGCGGGATGTTTTGCAAGACCTGCTTTTCCGCATTGGGATTGAAGAAGTCCTGCGGGACGGCCGGACTTGAGAAGCCCTTCGCCCACGTGAACGTTCCGCCAGCTTGAAGGTTGTGCGAGAGGCGCTTGGTCGCCTTCACTTGCAAAGAATCGTAATGCGAGTCTCCGGTCGGGGACACCGAGGGTTCGAGCCCTGGGAACTGCGGGAAGGGATAGATCGCATCCTGAAGAGTGCCGCTCAAAGGGAAGCCGGAATAAGGAACAATGTTCTTGATCCCTCGTGCCGCCAGGGTCTGAATCACTTGCGGATTGCTGAGCGGCTGGGACAAGAGAAGGTAGTCGTTGTAGTTGTTATAGCCGGCCGGGCCGGTCCCGGGGTAGGGATACAGGCCATATTGAGCGTACTCTGCCGCGGACGTCTGACTCAAGAAACCATAGGGACCGGGAATCCATACCGCATGATTGCCAACATACGACGCTTCCATGATGAAGTTGTGCGTGATCTCGCGTTGCATGCCGACGCTGTACTGGTTGACTCGCGGAGGCCGGTTTTGCTGCGGGTCCGGAACGTACGGTTCGGTCGCGGCCTGGAAGAAGGAGCCCGGCGCACCCAGCGTTCCGGGAGCTACCGGGAAGAGGTTGGGATTCGTGACCGGGAAGGTGGGCTGAACGATGAAGCCCGGCGTCTGATCGTTCACATACTGCGCTCCTCCAGGTACGGGAGCCAGGGCGTAAATGCCCTGTGTTCCGTAAACCGCACCCGCCGCATTCGCGACAAATTGATACGTCACGCCCCATCCTGCGCGCAGCACCGTCTTCGGATCGATTTGATACGCGACGCCAATGCGTGGTCCCAATGCGTAAGGATAAGCTCCGGGGTAGAAGCTGCACTGACAAGTGGAGGCGTACTGCATCGCGCCGGGATGGCCTCCTGCGTTTGCATTCGCCAGCGTCTCATCCAACTGGCCGAGACGCCCGTATTGTTCATGCTCCGGTGTCGCCAAATCCCATCGGATGCCGTAGTCAACCGTCAACTTGCGGGTCACCTTCCAGGAGTCCTGAACGAATATGCCTAATTCCGCCGAACCTTCGCGAGTATTCTCCTGCGGGGTCTGGGTGGTTTCGGTGTAGTCTCCCAACAAGAAGCTAGCGAAGCCGAAGCCCGAGCTATATCCGTTGAAACTGAACGTGGGCTGGAAGGGCTCCGACGTCGGACCGGTACCGGTCGCCATCGTAACTCCGGCAAAGGAGCCGGTATAGCCTTGTTCGAAGTACAACTCCGCGCCGGCTTTGTAGGTGTGCTTGCCCTTAACCCAGGTCATGTTCGCGGTCATGCTGGGTTTTTCCTCATAATTCAACGACTGAATCTGGCCCGCCGTTCCAACGGTCTGCATTCCGCCAAGACTGTTGCATCCGGGCACGAAGAACGAAATCGCCGAACACAATCCGGTGATGCTGGGGAATTGGCGATCGATCAAGAAACCGCTGAGTCCGAACGAGGAGGGATTGAAGCTTAGGAACGGGGCGCGGTCGCTGAAGCTGGTATGAAGATACCCGACGCCGAGGTGCAGCAGGAGGGTCGGGGTTATCGTGCGGTCGTAGTTCAGCCGTTCCGTATAAGTCGGAATGAAGGTTCCGCGATACTGGCCGATCTCTTCCGGCAAACCATCCTGATTTCCAAGCGGACCGGAGATCTGGCTCTGTGTGTTGTTCTCGGAATAATAGAACGACAACTTGTCCTTGGAATCGACGTTGTGATCGATTTTCACGGCTGGGATCGCCGAATACCGTCCGCCCAGAATCGTACCAGTGTAGTTGTTGCTCAGCAGGTTCGAATTCTGAGAAACAGCCCCCAGCTTCTGGAACAAATTCAGAAAGTTCACGGAGACCGGGTCGAAGCGCGTAGGCGGGATCACGTTATTGGGAAAAGCCTGCGCGTAGCCCTGACCAACCAGCGGGCCCGAGGAAGCAATACCCCGTGTTGCCGGATCGTAGATTTCGTTCGGATACATCGGATTGCCCAGCGGATCGCTTCCCAGCGACGCTGTTTGAACGCCTAATATGCTGCACAGGCTGCAATTCCCGTTCGGTGAGATCGCGCTGAAGTTGCCTGCGAGGTAAGCTGGCGTGGGAACTGTATCCGTGTCCGAATACAGAGTGCTTTCCAGGAACTGCTCATAACTGAAGAAGAAAAAGCTTTTGTTATGGCCGTTGTAGACTTTCGGGATGTAAATCGGTCCGCCCAAGGTTCCCCCGAAATCGTTGCGGCGGTTAACCGGCCGGACCTTCCCGACGCCGGACGGATTAACGCTGAACGGATCGCCCGCATTCAAATCTTCGTTGACGAAATAATCGTAGCCGCTGCCGTGATACTGGTTCGTGCCCGACTTCATCGTCATGTTGATGACCACCGAACCAGCCTGGCCAAATTCAGGAGCGTAGTTGCTGGTTTGATAGGCGATTTCCTGAATCGAATCGGCGCCCGGCTGGGCCATTTGGGTGTAGTCGTAGGTGCCGAAAATACGGGATGTCGCGTCCTGACCTTCGATCCGCATCGTCTCGGTCATGGTGCCTGTCAGGCCATTGATGTTGAACTGTCCGCTACTCGCGTAGGAGCTGACGCCCGGAAGCGTCAGCAACGTGTTGTAAGGATTACGGTAGCCGGACGTTCCCGCGTTGACCGTCCCGATGCCCAGCAAAGGAAGTTGATCCAACTGGTCGATGGTAACGTTGTGAGCCAATTCCCCGGTTTCCGTCTTCAGCAGCGAAGCCTCGGCCGTAACCGTTACGGATTCCGACGCAGCGCCGACTTGAAGCCCGATGTCTTCCCTGACTACTTGCGTCGCGGGAACCGCTAAATTGGAATGGGTGTAGGTCTTAAAACCCATCACGGTTGCCGAAACCGTATACGTGCCTACCGGCAAATCGGTGATTGTATAAATTCCAGCGGTTGTCGAGGCCGCCGCAAAAACGACTCCCGTTTCCGCATTCTTCGCCTCAACCCTCGCGCCCGCGACGACCGCACCCGCGGGATCGGTAATTGTGCCGGTGATTGTTCCGTTGCCTACTTGGCCTAAACAAAGGGCGGCAGACGCCACAACAAATGAGACCAGCCGCAGCGACAAAGCTGTACGCATGGGTTAAACCTCACAATCGAAATTGTGTGCAGACTTCCCTGAGAAACTGAGCGAAATAATGCTAACTCTAGTGTTTCGGTTGCGTCAATTTGCCAAATGGCAAAGATCAGCCGATTCTGTATGCAGGGAGGGAGGCCAATATGGCGGGCGGTCTCTTACGGACTAGTCCTTTCGCGACCCTCGCCATTGCAAAACCCGCTCCCGCTTATGCTCCTCTTCAAGCGTCCGGACGCGGGCGTGCAGCAGGTCGTTCAGGGAGATCGACCCTATCGGGCGTCTAGAATCGGCCGGATCGATCACCGGTAGCAGGGTCTTGCCGGTCTCGGCCATGCGATAAACCACTGCCCGCAATGGCTCATCCGGATACGCGACGACCTCATGGGCAGGAACTGGCGTCGCGTCCGTTTCCTGTGTTTGCATGACTTCTTTGACGAATAAAATCTCCAGCGGATCGGGAGAATACTCGCGGGTAAGATGGTATCCGCGGCGGCTGATCTTTTCCGTCAATATGGATCGCTTCAATGCCAGCACGGTAAAGGCATGCGCGACCAGGACCGCGGTCAGCAGGGGCAAGACCATGTTTACGTCATGCGTCAGTTCGATCATAAACACCACGCCGGTGAAGGGAGATCGCATGGTCCCGCCGAGGATCGCCCCCATGGCCACCAGCGGCCAGAAGCCGGTCCCTTCCGCGGGAAGAACCGGAGACACAACCGCTCCCAACGCTCCGCCCATCATGAGCAGCGGGGCGAGCACTCCGCCCGATGTCCCCGATCCAAGCGAAATCGCCCAAATCGCGGATTTAACCAGCAGAATTCCGACCAGCATCCGCAGGGGAAGCTGGTGCTGCAGCATCTGGCCGATCATGTCGTATCCGACGCCCAGCGCCTGGGGGAAGATCAAACCGCCGACGCCGATGAAGACCCCTCCGATCACCGGCCACCACATCCAGTGAATCGGAAGCTTGGCAAACGCATCTTCCGAGGCGTAGACTGCTCCCGTCAGCAACGCCGAAAGTCCTCCCGCGAGAACTCCGATCACAACACACCCAATCAAACCGGAGGGACCGATATAAAGCGGGTGTTCCGGCACGGGAAACAGCGGTCCGAGTCCAAGAAGATAGCGGCGTGCCGCGCCTGCCGTGACGCTGGCTAGTGCGGTAGGGATGAAGCTGCGCGGTTTCCACTCGAATAACAACAGCTCGACTGCCAGCAGCACAGCCGCAAGCGGGGATGCGAACGTCGCGGACATACCCGCGGCCGCTCCCGCGACCAGCAGCGTCTTGCGCTCCGATCCCGAGAGATGAAATAGCTGGGCGATGATGGAGCCGAACGCGCCCCCGGTCATGATGATCGGACCTTCCGCACCGAATGGCCCGCCCGAACCGATGGAGATCGCCGACGAGAGCGGCTTTAAGATAGCCACTCGCGGCTCGACTCGGCCGCCTTTCATCAAGATCGCCTCGATCGCCTCGGGAATGCCGTGGCCGCGAATCCTCTCCGATCCGAACCGCGCCATGAGGCCGATGATGAAGGCGCCGCCTACGGGCACCAGAATCGCCCACCCCCCCAGCGAGTTCCCCGCCGGCGAAACCAGATCGGTTCTCCAGCGGTGAAAGTAGAACAAATTGGTGAATAGACCGATCAGCCGCAGCAGAGCCAGCGCGACATAAGAGCTGACCACGCCGATCCCGATCGCGAGGAGGGAAAGAAAAAGCACCCTCGGCGTTGTTGTAAAGTCACCGAGTTCTTCGGGACCCTTATGCAGTTTTGCGCTTCTTGCGGATTTTGCCATTCCCATCCTTGCCGTGAAGTATGTACTCGAGATGCTCAATCAACGCCGGAATCGCGGAGCGAAGCTCCTCGCGATGGTGCTGCGAGAGTTTGCTGAGAATGCGCGCTCCTTTCTCGGTCAGGCGAACCTGCGCCGCGCGACGGTCAGCGCCGGAGTGTTCGCGCTTGACCAAGTCAGCGTCCTCGAGCCGGTCCACCAGTCCTACGACGCTGTGGTGACGCAGGAGCAGGCGCTCCGCCAGGAAACCGATCCCGGCTGCCTCCGGTTCCACCGCCTTGACCGCAAGCATCAACTGATGCTGCTGCGGCTCCACGCCCGCCTTCCGCGCGGCATCCTCGCTAAAGCGCAGGAAGCGGCGGAGCTGGTGCCGGAACTCGGCTAGAGCCTGGATTTGCTGCTGCGAGACCTCTTCCACTTGCATTTATATCGTAACACGATATTTCGTCCCTACTCAGGAACGGCCCAAATGGACAATGGTTTCAATGTGATACGTCTGTGGAAAAAGGTCGACAACGGTCACCCGCTCGATCGCATACCCGCTCAGCAGCGCCAGATCACGCGCCAAGGTCGCAGGGTCGCAAGAAACAATCGTCAGCCGCGGCGGCGCGAGGCGATTCAAATGCGCCACCACCTCTTTGCCGAGCCCTGCGCGGGGCGGATCGGCCAGCACGAAATCCGGCGTGGAATTGGCTCGCGCGAGATAATCTTCCACGCGGGAATGTTCCGTTCGCACGGCGCCTGCGGTATTGTGCTCCAGATCGCGAGCCGCGCTCGATCCCGCTTCCACCGCGGTGACCGAACCGAAGGTTTTCGACAAAGGCAGCGAGAACAGGCCCACGCCGGCGTACAGGTCCAATGCCGTTTGCCCTGTGGCGTCGGCGATCGCGGTTTCCACCAGGTTCCCGATCAAGAAGCGGTTCACCTGAAAGAATGATCGGGGACTGACGCGGAAATTGCCGAAATCTGTCGGATACTCAATCGCCGCAGCCGATTCGCACCATTCGAAAAAATCCTTGCGAAGCGGACGGTCCGAATCAATCGCGTTGATTTGAACTTCCGATTCGTTCGCAAACAACTCGATCGAGCGCAAGAATCGCGGGAAACGCGCATCGCCGAGCCGCTCGCGCATCGACGCTAGCGCTTGGTTCAATCGCGGCGATGAAACCGGGCAATCTCCTTCCAGCGCCACAAAATCATGGGATCGAGCCGCGAGAAAGCCGAGCTTCTCTCCCTGAATGTGCACCTGCACGCGATTGCGATACCCATACGCCGGGCTGCCAATGGCCTCGATCGCGCCGGTGTATTCGATCTTGCCGACCCTGCGAAGCTGCTCCCGCAAAATCTCCACTTTTCGCGTGAGCTGAAATTCGTACGGCGCGTGCTGATAGTTGCAGCCGCCGCAGCGGGCAAACAGAGCGCACGGAGGCTCGATCCGCTCCGGCGCGGCTTCCGTGATTTCGATCAGGCGTGCATTGACGCCCTCACCAACCTCGGCTCGCGCCCGTTCGCCCGGCAGCGTGAACGGCACGAACACCACGCGGCCGTCGATGCGCGCCAGTCCCGCGCCGCCATACACCCACCTCTCGATCGTGACCTCTTGATCCGCCTTCAGCGGCGTGACTTCGTTTACGATGGAAGTTCTCCCCAAAAGATTCCATGCCCCAAGATTCGAGGAAAACCAGAGTCCTCTCCGGCATCCAGCCCACCGGCAGTCCGCATATCGGGAATTATCTCGGCGCGCTGAAAAATTGGGCCAAGATCCAGTATGACTACGATAGCATCTACTGCATCGTCGACCTGCACGCGATCACGGTTTATCAGGACCCGAAAGAGCTTCGCGCCAAGATCGAGGAGCTGGCGGCGATGCTGCTGGCCATCGGCATCGATCCCAAACACTCCGCGTTGGTGGTGCAATCTTCAATTCCCGAACATGCCGAGCTCGCATGGATGCTGACATGCGTGACTCCAGTCGGCTGGCTGGAGCGCATGACGCAGTACAAAGCGAAATCGGCCGCGCAGGAGACGATCAGTGATGGACTCCTGCAATATCCAGTGCTAATGGCCGCCGATATTTTGCTCTACCAGGCCGGCATCGTTCCCGTGGGCGACGATCAGACGCAGCATCTGGAGCTAGCACGCGATATCGCGCAGCGCTTCAATTCTCTCTATGGCGA
>JASHRP010000268.1 GCA_030037375.1 Bryobacteraceae bacterium
AGCTCCAGCTCGCCGTCGATCAACTCCGCCGGAATCTTGCTCGACAAACTGCGCCGGATCTGCACCCGAACCTTCGGGAAGCGCTCGCGATACTTTTCGATGTGGTCGAGCAAATACAGCGTCGACGATTCATTCGCGCCGATCGTCAATCGCCCCGCCGAATTGTCGCGCAGCTCCGCCAGCGCGTTTTCGAGATCGCCTTGCAGGTTCTCGAACCGCCGGGCATAATCGAGCACGATCCTCCCCGCATCCGTCAGCAACAGGTCCTTCGCGGAGCGATCGATCAGCTTCTCGCCCAGCACCTGCTCCAGCCTCTGGATCGCCAGCGAGATAGCGGGCTGCGTCCGCCGCAGCCTTTCGGCGGCTCGCGAGAAGCTTCGCTCATTCGCTACCGTCAAAAACACACGCAGTGCGTGCAATTCCATAATGGATCATTATACAAACTTCGAAAATTATTGATTTGCCAAATCTACGGCCCCCACCGGATAATCGTAATGGAGGTAAGTGATGCCGGATCGGGTGTATATCTTCGACACCACGCTTCGTGACGGAGAGCAGTCGCCAGGTTGCAGTATGACCGTTCCTGAAAAGGTGCGGATGGCGGCAAAGCTGGTGGATCTGGGCGTGGATATTTTGGAAGCCGGGTTCCCGATCGCCTCCGAGGGCGATTCGGAAGCCGTCGACGCGGTCAGCCGCGAGTATCCTTGGGCGCATGTGGCCGCGCTGGCCCGCGCCAATCGCCTGGATGTGATGGCCGCGGTGAAATCGCTTCGTAACGCGCGCCGCCCGCGCATTCACACCTTCATCGCCACCAGCGACATTCACCTGAAATACAAGCTCAAAAAGTCGCGCCAGCAGGTGCTCGACGACGCCGTCGCCGCCGTCAGCCTCGCGCGCGAATACTGTGAAGACGTCGAGTTCTCCGCCGAAGACGCAACTCGCACCGATCTCGACTACCTCGAAGAAGTATGCAAAGCCGTCGTCGCCGCCGGAGCCCGCACCGTCAATCTCCCCGACACCGTCGGCTTCTCCGTCCCCGACGAGTACGGCGCCTTGATCGGCCGCATGGTAAAAGCCCTGGGCGATTCCGCCGTCGTCAGCGTGCATTGCCATGACGATCTCGGCCTCGCCGTCGCCAACTCTCTGGCCGCCGTGCAGAATGGCGCGCGCCAGGTCGAATGCACCATCAACGGCATCGGCGAGCGCGCCGGCAACGCCGCGCTGGAAGAGGTTGTCATGGCGATCAACACCCGCCGCGACCGCCTGCCGTTCGAAACCCGCATTGTCACCGAGCATCTCTTCCCCGCGAGCCAGCTCCTCACCTCGATCATCACCTTCGGCCCACAGCCCAATAAAGCCATCGTCGGCGAGAACGCCTTCGCGCACGAAGCCGGCATCCACCAGGACGGTTTTTTGAAAGAACGGACGACGTACGAAATCATGGAACCCAGGTCCGTCGGCGTGCCGGAATCGAAGCTGGTGCTGGGCAAGCACAGCGGCCGCCACGCGCTGGCCAAGCGCTGCGAGGATCTCGGCTTCCCGCTCACCCGCGAGCAGCTTGACGCGGTCTATCACCGCTTCACAGCGCTCGCCGACCGCAAGAAGGGCCTGCGCAATGAAGAAATCGCCGCCATCGCCCGCGAGGTGCTGACCGAGTCGAAATCGACCGTCGGGGCCACGGATTAGCAATTAGCGATGTACGTCCCCAAACCCGAGCATCTGGTCAATTTCGACCTCGCCAATGCCGACCAGTTCGTCCGATTCTGGAGCGACTTCTACGAAGACGATTTGGAGCAGAGCCACTACTTCGACCAGTTGAATGAGCGATCCGGCCTCACGAACGAAAACGTCCGCAAACTGCTGAAATGGAAAGATCGCCGATTCCTGGCTGAGCCGAGCAGCGGCAAGGCGAATCCTCGGGTCGAGAAGGTACTCGCGCATCTGACTTCGCTCAATCGGTTCCGCAGCGGCGAAATCTCCGACGAGGAGATGTGGTCCATAACGGCCCAAATCTATCCGGAAGGTTTTGTCTGGAACGCCTTCCTATTACACATCGCGCAGCCGCATGTGTGCCCAATCATAGATCAAAACGTGCTGCGGTCCTGGTCGGCCCATACGCACGGGGTTAACAATCAAAACTGGGGAACCTACAGAGCGTACTGTGATTATTTTGCGAAAGTCGCGGATGCGCACGGGACTGCTCGAACGCCCGGGAACATCTGCAAGCTCAAGGAAATAGACAACGCCCTCTTCGAATTCGGCCGCTTCCTTGAACGGAATCTCCCGCAAGCCCGGTCGGCAACTGCCAAAAATCATCCATGAACATCAAAATCCTACTCCTACCCGGCGACGGGATCGGACACAAGCTCGACCTGCCCGAAGGTCTGCTTGGCGGCTGTGCCCTCCCTAGTCGATCATGAGCGCAATCCTCCACTTCCATGAACAGGCGGAATTCTTGAGGGAATCGAGCGGCTCGAACATCGAGAAGACGCTCCGCAAAGCCGTAAAGATCCTAGCGAAATCAGGCATCTCGCACTACGTCTGCGGCGGATTCGCGGTTCAGGAGCACGGTTATCCGCGATTCACGCAGGATGTCGACCTCATCGTTCCCGACCGGGCACTGGCGCTAGAAGCGCTATGCATGGATGGATTCGACGAGGGTCCGGATTCCGCCATAGACCCGGAAACGCGCGTCAGAATCGATTTGCTTCCTGGAGGCGAACGTTTGGACCTGGGTCCGGTTGCCCTTCCGATTCCTACTATGATTTCGGACGAACCACGCATTTTGACGCTAGAGGATCTTATTTCTACAAAGCTCTCTGCTTATGCGGCACGCGGTATCCATCGGGCGAAAGACTACGCAGATGTTGTCGAACTGATTCAGGCGAATTCTCTGCCCCGGCAATATGGCGTGGCCCGAGACGTCCGTGCGCTGTACGAACGCATCTGGGACGAGCTGAACGCACCCGTGAGGGAATGAGCGTATACCCACCGAAGACTGATGATGACCCTAAAAATCCTGCTTTTGCCCGGCGACGGGATCGGCGCCGAAGTGACCCGTGCGGCCGTGGTGGTTTTGAAGGCCGTCGCCAAAAAATTCGGCCACACACTCGAACTGACTGAAGGCCTGCTCGGCGGAATCGCAATCCATCAAACCGGCACTCCTTTCCCTCCTGAGACGAAAAAACTCGCACTCGAAGCCGACGCCACGCTCATGGGCGCCGTCGGCCTCCCGGAGTTCGATAACGCCCAGCCCAGCCAGCGCCCCGAAGCCGGCCTGCTCGGCATCCGAGCCGTGCTCGACGTCTTCGCCAACCTGCGCCCCGTGCGCACTTATCCTTCGCTGATCGATTCCTCGCCCCTCAAGAATCACGTCGTCGCCGGCACGGACATGCTCATCGTCCGCGAGCTCACCGGCGGCCTCTACTACGGCACTCCTCGCGGCATCGACGCCGACGGCAGCGCCGCCCGCAACACAATGTCGTACACTCGCCCACAGATTGAACGAGTAGCTCAGAGAGCTTTCGAGCTCGCCATGAATCGCCGCGGCAAGGTCACCAGCGTCGATAAATCCAACGTCCTCGAAGTGTCGCAGTTCTGGCGAAAAATCGTGGTCGAAGTCTCCGCGGACTTCCCGGAAGTTCAGCTCGAGCACATGCTGGTGGACAACGCCGCGATGCAGATGGTGCTGAAGCCGACGCAGTTCGACGTCATGCTGACCGAAAATACATTCGGCGATATTTTGAGCGACGTCGGCGGTATCCTCGCCGGCTCCATCGGCATGCTACCTTCGGCGTCTCTCGGAGCATCTAAAGGGTTGTACGAGCCTGTTCACGGCTCCGCGCCGGACATCGCCGGTCAGAACAAGGCCAATCCGCTGGGCGCGATCGGTTCTGTAGCGGCGATGCTCGAATACAGTTTCGGCTTGATCAAAGAAGCCACGGCTGTGAATGACGCCGTCGGCAGGGTGCTGGAATCCGGCAGAGTCACGGCCGATCTTCGGCCTAAAGGCGCTCCAGCGACGACAATGGAAGTGGGGGAAGCAGTCAGCGAAGCACTTTGAGCAATGGAAGGCATTATGAAACCGCGAACAATCGTTGAAAAGATCTGGGATAACCACGTCGTCGCGCAGGAACCCGGCGCGCCGGATCTTCTGTATATCGATCTGCACCTGACCCACGAAGTCACCTCGCCGCAGGCTTTCGCAATGCTGCGCGAGCGTGGTCTTAGAGTCCGCCGCCCGGACCTGACCATCGCGACCATGGATCACTCCACGCCGACGTACTCGCGCGATCTGCCGGTGCTCGATCCCATCGGCAAGGCGCAACTCGAAGCGATGGAGAAGAACTGCGCCGATTTCGGAATCCGCCTCTACAATCGCCACAGCGACAAGCAAGGCATCGTGCACATCATCGGGCCCGAGCTCGGCTTGACGCAACCGGGTATGACGGTGGTTTGCGGCGATAGCCACACCGCGACGCACGGGGCATTCGGCGCGCTCGCTTTCGGCATCGGCACCAGCCAGGTCGGCCACATTTTGGCGACGCAGTGCCTCTTGCAGACGCCTTCCAAAACCTACGCGATTCGCGTGGACGGCACTCTCAAGAAAGGTGTGTCCGCGAAAGACATCATTCTCGCGGTCATCGCGCGTATCGGAATCGGCGGCGGCACGGGTTGCGTGTTCGAATATCTTGGCTCGACCATTCGCGGCCTCTCCATGGAAGAGCGCATGACCATATGCAACATGTCGATCGAAGGCGGCGCGCGCGCCGGATTGGTCGCGCCCGACGATACGACATATCAATACATCAACGGCCGCGAGTACGCGCCCAAAGGCGCGGACTGGGATGCCGCGGTCGCGCGGTGGAAGAAGTTGCCAAGTGACGAAGGCTCGCAATACGCGCATGAGCTGACTCTCGACGCCGCCTCGCTCGAACCGATGGTCACCTTCGGAACCAATCCCGGCATGGGCATCCCGATCTCAGGCCGCATTCCCGATCCTGCGTCGGTTTCGAATCCTCTGGAGAAATCGGATCT
>JASHRP010000022.1 GCA_030037375.1 Bryobacteraceae bacterium
AGGCGTGCCGAGGGCCAAGCGCGTGATGGGTCCTCAGGACCCAGGATTTCCGGCCTTCACCATGGTGGTGCGAGATTTGGACGCGGCTGTCGCGCAATGGAAATCCGCAGGCGGCACAGTCGTTACAACCGGCGGAACGCCCGTGAAGCGAGCTGGCGGAGCAGGGAACGTGTTCGTGCGGGACGTCAACGGATTCACCTGGGAACTGTTCACCCGTGGTGCCCCCGCCGCGAAGTAGCGCCTACACCCCGATTTACTTGGCTTGGCCTTTGCCCCCGCCTTTACCCTTTCCACCGGGCGCGCCCGTGCGCTCAAACACTTCAATGTTCATGCCGTTCGGATCTTCGACGAAAATCGTGTGCGTTCCGCCGCCGAAGTCCACGATTTCGCCGTTTGTCGAAATGACGTTGACTCCCGCCGCCTTCATCTCGTCGATCATTCCGCGAAGGTTATTCACCTGCACGGCCATCGCCGGCGCGCCGGGATCGCGAACGCGCAAGTGGAACTTGGTGCGCGGCACGCCGCGGAATTCGGTGAACTCGATGTAGGCGTTCTGCGGCCCAGGCATCGTGCCGGTGAGTTTGCGGAACTCGGTTCCCTCCGGGGCGCCCACCAGTTTTATCATCGCCGGGTCTTTCGAAAACGCAGACGGCCCCTTCAGGTCGACGCCGAGCATGCCGCCGTAAAACCTCTCCGTAGCATCGGCGTTGTCCATCGTGTAGGCCAGCGAGACACGATACACATTACCCTCCGGCGCACCCTCCGGCGGCGCTTCCTGGATGGCTTGAACGAAGAACCCATCGGGATCCCGCACGACGATCGAACGCGCCTTGCCTTTTGGCGTGCTGATTTCGACCGGCGCGGCGCCCGTGGTGACGATCGTCGCATTCGCCTTCTTGGCATTCGCCACCGCCGCGTCAATGTCGCGGACATAAAAGACGATGCTGGCAGCGCCGGGATCGGTGTACTTAGCTTGAGCGGGCTTGCGCTCCAGGCCTTTGAAATGGGTGAGCTCGAATTGCATCGCGCCCGGCAGCCGCATCATCGAAATCGTCAAAGTGACGCCGGGGGCGTTGGTGAGCAGAGGCACGGCGGGATTTGGAAAATCCTGGGGCATGCCGTTGAGGCCGAACACGTCGCGGTAAAAGGCGAGCGTCGTATCCAGCTCATTCACCGCATGGATGGCATGCGAGAGACTCTTGATCTGCGGCTTGACCTGATCCAATGATGGAGCCTGCGCGAGTACGGCGAACGTGAATGCCGCCGCCAAAGACGCCCCAATAACCAAACGTGAGCCGAGCGTGATCTTCATAAGCCTCCCTGTTGTAAGCGTTTTCGACTGTCTAGAGAGTATATATCGCAATGCCATCAGCGTGGGCAGCGCATGCGGTCATGATGGAAAACGAGCACAGCATGGTATGGCTGCGCACAGCTTCGGCTGGGATTACTAATCGGAATCCCGCTACTTCTTCTGCTGTTTGGAATAATCGATGAAGTTCAACTCCTGGCACTTGCCCGGATTGAACGGAGCGTCGGCAATAAAGATCGTATCGGACCCCGAGTATTTTCCTTTCAGGTAAACCGGATCTTCCGCTGTGTACGACCGCGTGAGCGACCATTTCGCTGGGTCCAGCGTGAAGCGCTCCACCACATGCAGCTTGTCGCTATTGCGCACCGGCGTGTTGAGAAATCCCGGCGAGAAACCTACCGTGTCCACGACGAGAGTGTCGCCTTCCCAATGCCCGATCGAATTCCCGGTGCGGGTCGGCTTGATCGCGGTGGGATGCGCCTTCAGGTTCATGTAAACCGTGCGCTTCAGTCCGAACTGGCCGTATTCGAGCGTGATCGTATCCTTGCTCTGTGTGATCCGGTCGACCGGACCGTCGAACGTCCAATCAAAAATGATGCTGGTGGTCTCGCAACGGAAGCGAGGGTTGTCTTCGCGCTTGAAATCCGCCGCGGCCTTTTCACCCGCCTCAGTCATTTCCGTTCCGCCGTACAGGCGGGGACCCTTCGGCGCGCCCGTGGCCTTGCCTGCTCCTTTGTTCGCGTTTCCATTCGGCTGACCGGCTTTGTATTGATCCAACCGGTCGAGCGGAACCAGCCCTCCGCCCGTGCCGCGAGGATCCACCATCACTTGTTGCACCGGCGCCCAATCCCCTGCGATGTTCGGCTCACCCGTCGGCCGGCGAGCCGCGCGGTTCGTGTTCGCCGCAGCGATCGGCCCGCGAACTTCCTGCACGCCCCCCGTCGGCGCTTTGATGTATTGGCCGTAGCGATCCATGCGCGTTCCATCGGCCATGAGGATGGTTTGCAGATAGCACGAAGCCGGATCGGTCCGGTTCGGCGAAGCTTCGATGGTCACCTGCTGGCCGATTGGAAAAAGCTCTTTCGTCCACCCGGACCGCCGCAGCACGTGCACGGACCGAAGCTCGCAGCGATGGTGGCTGACTTTGCCGCCCGCTTCGGCGACGTCGAAATACAGCCACCCGTGCGGATTGATCAGTTCGACGCCCGTCAGCTCGCCTTTGAATTCGACGGTCTTGCGGAGGTCGTACTCATTGCCGCCGTGATGCGCCAAGGCAAGCTGAGCCGCGATGAGCGGGATGAAGAAACGCTTCGCTCGAATCATGACCGTCTCTCCTTCGCCGCGCGGCTACTTGAACAGATCCAAAATGTCCTGCGGGAGCTCTGTTTGAGGTTTATCCCAGCCGACCTCAAAATACTTCTCCCAATCCTTGGCCCACGGCCTGCCGTAATAATCGACGTAATTAGGATCGGCGGCGGTAAGCTGCGTTGGCCTGCCTTCGACGTTTTTGATGTTGCTCAAACACTCGATGTACGTGTACCGCCGGTTTGGATCGTCTGGAGTTGCCCGGCGCGCGAAGCGATAGCTCGCGCGCACCGGCGCGACGAACGCTTCCGGATCGTAAAAGATCGCTTCATGATCCAAGCCGATGAACTTGCCGCTGGCGTCGTAAGCGGGCTTGAAGGTCTCGACGGTCTCCAGCTTGTCGCTAGTCTCAAACATTGCATGCGTCAGCGTCCAGCCTTGGATCTTCGCGGTCCAGGTGACCAGAGTGGTTCCGTCCCAGAAGCCGATGGTCTCGCCGTACCACTGAAGAACCTTCTGGACGTGCTGCTCCTTGCCCACCATCACCTGGCGCAGAAAATTGTCGGCGATTCCGGAGATGAACTGGATATTCCAGGTGCTCATCGTGAGTTGGAAGTTTCCCGCCTGCGAAGGCTGCGCCCACCACCGGATGAAGCCCTCGGGGTAACAGAATGAAGCGTTCCACTGCGGAGCGTTGGTCACCGCTTCGTGATAGATCAACTGCACCATTCGCTTCTGATACTCCGGCGTAAGCAAAGAGAGGACCGTCGGCGCCTGGCTGACTCCCCAGATCCATTCCGAGCCGTGGTCGGCTTGCGCGTCGCGCGTATAATATCCGTCCCAATCGGGAACCGTTGCTTTGGTGTAAACCGTGGGACCGCCCTTGGCCTTCGCTGCCGCGAGCAGAGCTTCGTAGTGCTCTTTCGCGGTCTTGTAGGGATACGGGCTCAGAATGCTTTCGCGTTTCAGATCGTCATCACAATTACCCCAAGAAGCTGACGCAGGCGGATTTGCTCCCATCCGCTGCTGATTCCACATCTCGGTGAGCACCCGGGGAACGTTGCAGCGATAGTAGCGCTTGTCCAGCCAAGAGGCCTGATCCTTGTAGAAATTCTTGGAGGTGAACAAGTCGATCGGTAAAGGCTCGACGCCCGGAGGCGGGCCGAGGATCACCGGCGCGCGCCGTCCCCCTCTTCCTTGTCCGGGGGGCCCGGCTTTGCCTTGTCCTCCTTTATCTTGCGCCCAAGCTGGTTTCGTTGCGGGCGTGATCGTGAGTGCGATGAAAGCGGCGATTGTCGAGAGAGCAATGGAGACTGTGGGTTTCATTTCGCGGGGGCTCCTGACGAATTCATGGTCTTGTTTCAGGCTCTGGTCATTCTACTTGCGAATGATGGCGGGTTCAATGCTCCCGGCGAAGGCTGGCCTTGAAGCCTGACGACCGCGGAGCTATTTTGCCTGCGGGGCAGGAGCGAGCGACGGCGACAGCGGCCAGTTCCCGTCATAGGGCGGCCAGTTCGGCACCGGCAAATCCGGCTCGGGATAGAACATCGCGGAGTAGATCGTGCGGATTTTATTCTCGTCGATGAAGAACCATTCGCTGAACACGTTGCGCCGCGTGGTGGTTCCGGGCTTGCGCAGGAACACCGCCTCCGCCAATACGACCTGCGCCTCCTCGTCGATCACCGGATAGCGCCGGGCCGCGACCAGCGAAATATTTATGGTCGCAAGGCCGGATGTACAGTCTCGCCGCTCGCCCGTTTTGGTCGCGTCCTGTTTTCCGCGCCCGCCCCGCGCTTCCGGAGCCCCGCCGCCATTTTCGAGCCGCACGCAGCCCGGATGAGCCATGATGATCGAGCCGTCATGAGTGGTGATGCCGTCGAAATAACTGTTCGTGATCGCCGCCAGCGCCTCCCGCGAAGCGCGCTCGGCTTTCGGCACGACTCGTTCGGGCGGAGGGTTCTTGGCGAGGTTATCAGGGTCGAACAAATTCCCGCCGGGCTGTCCGTTCAATCCGATATCGCCGCGATGCGCCAGGTACCATTCGGCTTCCGTGATCTTCCGGTTCTCCACTCTGATCCGAGCCGTCACGACCGCGGTGTTGTCGCCTTGCCGAACCGTACCGAAATACGCCGCCTGCCCGCTTACGGCGTCGAGGTATCGCCGCTGCACATCGCCGAGAGCGGTGACGCTCTTCCAGACCCCCGTCCCGAGCTTCACGACCACGGCATTCTCGGTCTGGCGGAATCCTATGAATAGCGGCGCGGCGGTGGGATCGTGCTTTACCACCGCCGCCAGGTACTGGTCGAGCGTGGTCTTCAGACAAGCACGGTCGCAGTCGTTCGGAGCGGCGAGCAGGGTCCCGCTCACGGCCAAGGCGATTGCAGCGAACTGAAGTCTATTGCGCATAGAAGTTTCTAATTCTTATCACAATTGATTGAAGCGCGAGAGCGCCACGATTCTCAGCCAGGTGTCAGCCCGTCCGCTTCACCGGCACAAACCGTATTTCGACCCGCTTATCGAGCGCTTCGGCGATTCTCTTGAGCATGGAGAGCGAGTGCCCTTCGTAATCGGCGTCCTCCAGGCGGGAGATAGCGGATTTCGAAGTGCCGACCTTGGCCGCCAATTGCAGCTGCGTAAGCCCGGCCTTGGTTCTAAGGTCGAAGATTTTGCGAGCAATTTCCGCGTTGACAAGCTCTTCCTGATATTCCTGTTCGCGCCTAGGGTCTCCAGCGATGTAGCGATCGTACAGATACCGCGAGGCTTTTGAACGGAGTTTTGCTTTGGGCATCTTCTTAACCCCCGCTGAAACGCAAATCGGGCGAAATCGGACTCGACCAGCTTTTTCCGGGCGATCGCTGGATCAACGTCCCGCGGCGGCACCCTGTCTTCCTTGGTCAGGCCATGCGAGAGAACTACCGCAGCGTTTCCCGCGAAGAAGTACGTATGCGGTGATGTAGGCCTTGATAGCTCGCGCGGAGCTCATAGATTCCGTCGCGCAAGAAATCGCCTTCAGGGCGCCGAAGTTCGCGGCCTAGCTCGGCCAGCCGGTCGATCCGGGGCGATACATTTGGCTTGCACCTTGGTGGGCAGTCCATCAAGCCAGCAGTGGCACTGAATTTTGCCTCGGCTCGCGGAAGAAGAAGACTTCTGTCTGCGGCACGCCTCCTCCATTAGGTTCTCATTTTTGAAAACCAGCTTAAACCGGCGTGAAGCGGCCTATTACAAACCAAACGCCAGCAGAACGTTTCCTGGTATCCCGGACGTCACGCTATATCCCGAGCCGATGAACACCATCCCGCCGGCGATCGTCGGCCCAATCGAACCGATCGATCCGCCATGCGCCTGCACTTGGTTCACGGTCGTGAAGTCGCGAGCCGTGTCGAAGCTCCAGATCTCATGCCCGTCGGATGTCGCGAGAGCGTGGAGCTTGCCATCCGTGCCGCCGATGAACACCGCGCCAGGAATCGCACTGCTCGCCGCGGCGTTCGACTCGCGGCTTCCGGCTTCTGCCAGACGAGTGGTCCAAAGCTTCTCGCCGGTCGCGAATTGAATGGCGCTGATCGCGCCGCCGGTCAATCCGACGTACACATTTCGCTGATCCGCAGATCCGCCCCAAACCAGATTTGTGCCTCTTGAGCCCTCCCGCTCGGCTAGATTTGTCTTCCAAATTACGGCGCCCTTCCTGTCCGGGTCCAGCGCGAATACGATGCCGCTCTTGTTGGGCGCAAGCAAAATGTCCCGTCCGTTTGCAAGCGTCTTCAAAATTGCCGACGCGCCGAAATCCCAATCGGGGCCGGGATGCTCGGGGCACGCCTCGTTTGACTTTGCCCCTGCCCGGCCTCCGCATCCGCCCAGCGTTGCGTCGTTCGGCTCGGCTTGGAAGACCCAGCGCACCTTCCCAGTGTCGATATCGACCGCCATGATCGAATCGGACGTCTCCGGCGCAGGCTCCGTGGCGGCATCGCCGGTTCCGAAGTAGATCGTCTTGCGCTTGGCGTCGACCGTGGGCGAATTCCAAACCGCGACTCCGGAAGGCGCGTAAAGCTGCGTCCCGATCGAGTTCTTCTTCGTGGGTTTCGATTCCGGAATGGTGTAGGTCTTCCAAACTTGATCGCCGGTCGCGGCGTTCAGCGCCACCACGCTGCCTCGGAAAGTGCAGCACGGATAATCGGGCGTGGATGCGGAGAAACCTTCTGACGTCGATACGGGAACGTACAGCCGGCCTTCGTAGAGTGTGGGCGCGGCGGTGATGCGCGCGGCGAAGTGATCCTCTACCCGTTTGGTCCAGAGCAAAGCGCCGGACGCAGCATCAACAGCGTACGCGTTCGCCTGCATATCGCCGAAGTAAACGGCGTAACGCGACGAGGCTGCGCTGCCGGTCCGGCCGACCGTGACCGCGGTGCGCACCGCAGCCTTGGTTTTGTACGACCAATACACGCACCCAGTCTTCGCGTCGAGCGCATACACGTAGCCAATATCCGATCCGACGAACACTCGGCCCGCGGCAACCGAAGGTTGTCCAAACGCGGAAACGCCGAGCGGGAAGCCGAACGCCCACTTCAATTTGAGTCCAGGAATCTGTGCGACCGTAAGACCGGCGCCCGCGGCATCTTGAAAGCGCGTGTTGTGCGCGTCGACGCCCCAACCGTTCCAGGCCGGACCTTTTGATGGATCCGAAAGGGCCTGGGCGGGGCACCGATTCGGCATCTGGGCCGCATCTCCCAGTGCCTCGCTTCCCAGCGGCCGGCCTCCCATGTACTCCGCCAAGCGCTTCTTCTGTTCGTCGCTCAGATTGGCCGCTTGAGTTTTCATGTCGCCGGTCGTGATCGCCTCGTAGATTCGTTCCGGCGGCATTTGACGGATCGCCGCGGGGCTTGGCGCTCGCTCGACAGCGCTATTGCCGTGGCATTTCGTGCATTCGCGCTCGAAGGCCGAGATGCCAAATTCGGTCCCTAGCCTCTGCTGAGCCGAAGCCTGGGCCATGACGCTCGTGCAGATCAAAGGCGTCGCGCAAATCAAGAACACTGATAGGCTGGCTTTAAATGGTTGAAAATTCAGAGGCCGGAACGAACGATGGGTTGCATGCATATCCGTTCATCGATCTTATACCAGTGCGCAGTGTTGCGAACAGTCCTAAGGCTCGCCTAACTGCCTGATTGCACGCAGAAATGACCCTAGCGCGCGGCGCGCCAGAATGGTATGATCGGTGACGAAATTTTGCGGTTCTGGCGGAGGCCAAGTGAGAACGATACTGCTCGTGATCGCGTGTGTAGCGCCCGTTTCCATAGTTCCTGCTTTCGGCCAGTCGGCACCGGCCGCGCCAGTCCAAAAAGCCACGGCGAGTAGTTCTTCCTGGACGGCGCCGGAAGGTCGCGCGCTCGTCGACAAATATTGCGTAACCTGCCATAACGGCAAGCTCAAGACGGGTAATCTGGAACTCGATAAGCTCGACCTTGCACACCTCGGGGATCACGCCGAGATTGGAGAAAAAGTGGTCCGCAAGCTGCGCGCTGGGATGATGCCGCCGACTGGAATGCCTCGTCCGGATAAGGCCACCACGGATCGGCTGATCGGCTGGATGGAAAGCGAGCTCGACCGTAGCGCCGTAACCTATCTGCCGCCCCCCGGCCTGCATCGGTTGAACCGCACCGAATATACGAACGCGGTTCGCGACGTCCTCGATCTGGATGTCGACGCCACAAAGTTCCTTCCGCCCGATGATTCGACCCGCGGTTTCGATAACATCGCCGGAGCGCTGACGCTTTCGCCGGCGTTGATGGAAGCTTATTTGTCGGCTGCCGGCAAGATCAGCCGCCTGGCCGTGGGCGATGTTTCGGCTCCGACGCAAGCCGTATTTGAAGTTCCCAATGACACCGCGCAGAACTATCACATAGATGGCCTTCCGTTCGGAACTCGCGGCGGCATTCTGATCAAGTATCAGTTCCCGGCCGACGGCGAATATTCATTCAAGGTTAAGGGCGTCACGGGCTATTTCCAAGCCGTGCTCGGCGGCGTGAAGGGCGAGCAACTCGAGGTCGTCGTCGACGGCGAACGCGTGAAGCTGTTCGATTGGGATAAAGAGATATCCAACACCACAGGCAACGGCAAAGCTACGCCGCGCATCCCGATTAAGGCGGGCCTGCACACGGTTGGCGTGACGTTCCTGGCTACCAATGACGTTCCGGGATCCGAGCTGAACCGGCCTTTCCAGAGAACCATGAATACGCCTGGTTCGATACCGGGATTCCTGTTCTACCCGCACGTGGGACAGGTTTGGATCGAAGGACCCTACGGCGCGACCGGCGCTCCGGAGACTGCGGCGCGAAAGAAGATTTTCGTGTGCCGCCCGGCGACAGCGGCGGAGGAAAGCTCATGCGCGCGGACCATCGCCACGAATCTTGTGAAGCATGCGTATCGCCGGCCGGCTACGCCCGCCGATCTAACCTTGCTGATGAAGTTCTATCAGGACGGCCGCGCGGACAACGGCACCTTCAACGACGGCATCGAAGCTCTGCTGCAGCGCGTGCTGGTCGATCCGGAGTTCATTTATCGTCTCGAGCCGGAACCCGCTGGTCTGGTGGCGGGCAAGACGTATCGCATCAGCGATCTTGCTCTCGCCTCGCGGTTGTCGTTCTTCTTGTGGAGCAGCGTGCCTGATGACGAACTACTGGACCTGGCTGCTCAAGGCAAGCTGAAGGACCCGGCGGTGCTCGAAAAGCAGGTGAAGCGGATGCTCGCCGATCCGAAGGCTGACGCTCTGGTCGGCAACTTTACGGGTCAATGGCTGAGCGTACGTTCACTCAAAACAACCGAGCCGGTGGTGAACCTGTTCCCGGATTTCGACGATAACCTTCGGGCTGCCTATCAGAAGGAAGTCGAGCTGTTCTTCGGCAGCATCATTCACGAAGACCATAGCGTGCTGGATCTGCTGACGGCGGATTATACGTTCGTGAATGAGCGGCTAGCCAAGCAATACGGGATTCCGGACATCTACGGACCGCAGTTCCGCCGGGTGACATTGCCAGCGGATCTCGATATGCGGCGCGGACTGCTCGGCAAGGGCGCGCTGATGACGGTGACGTCGAATGCCGCACGCACCTCGCCCGTGGCGCGAGGCAAGTGGTTCCTACAAACGTTCCTCGGCGTAAGTCCGCCGGACCCTCCGCCAAACGTTCCGCAGATCAAGGATAAGCCGGCCGATGCCACCGGCAACACCCATATACCGACCATGCGCGAAACCATGGAGCTGCATCATACCAATCCAACCTGCGCATCGTGCCACAGGATCTTTGAGCCGATCGGGTTGGCGCTCGAGAACTTCGACGCTACCGGCGCATGGCGGACCAAGGACGGGGAGAGCCCGATCGATGCGAGCGGAGTTTTAGTCGACGGCACGAAAATCGATGGCGTGGCGAGTTTGAGGGAATCTTTGATTGCGCGTTCCGACCAGTTCGTTCGCGTGGTGACCGAGAAGCTCCTCACCTACGGCCTCGGCCGTGGAGTGGAGTATCAGGACATGCCCATGCTGCGTTCCATCGTTCACGAAGCGGCACCGACTAAATATAGGTTTTCTTCCATTGTGTTGGGGATCGTTAAGAGTCCCGCGTTCCAGACCAACATGAAAATTGCTGATGCGAATACTCAGAGGGTGGCTCAATAGGTAGCAGGGAAGGACAGGAGAAGACAGTGATGACGTTCCTCACCAAGAAGCATGTGTCCCGCAGGAAGGTGTTGCGCAGCGCGACGGCGACTCTAGCGCTGCCGCTCTTGGATGCGATGATTCCAGCGGCGACGGCGCTGGCGCAGACTGCGGCTCGGCCGAAGCCTCGTTTTGTGGGCTGCTTCGTGCCTCATGGCGCGGCTCCCGGCTACTGGGTGCCAGAGAAAGAGGGCGCATTGACTGCGCCGCTTCCCTTCAACTGGAAGCCGCTCGAGCCGTTTATCAAGCAAACGGTGATCATGAGCGGGCTGCACTCGCGTTCGGCGGAGCCGCCCCCGGGAGCGACAGGCGCCGATCACTGGGTCGCCGCGGCGTTCATGTGCGCGGTAAAGCCGAAGAAGACAGCGGGCGCTGATATCCAATGCGGCACGACCATCGATCAGCTCATCGCGCAGAAGATCGGGCAAGAAAATTTGATGCCGTCGATGCAGTGCGCGGTGGAAGATCCGGGCGCGAACTCGAGCAACTGCGGCGAGGGGTATAGCTGCACCTATACCAATACGATCTCCTGGTCCTCGCCGACCGATCCGCTGCCGATGGAGTTGAATCCGCAGGTGATCTTCGAGCGCATGTTCGGCGACGGCAGCACGGCGGAGCTGCGCAACCAGCGCAGGAAGCGCGACGGCAGCATCTTAGATTCGCTCTCGGGCAGTCTGAATACTCTTCGTGCCGAGTCGAGCGCCTCCGACCGTGCCCGCATCGACAACTACACGGATAACGTCCGCGAGATCGAGCGGCGGCTGGATATCGCGATGAAAGCGTCGACTGTCGCGCCGACGGATATGCCGGTTCCCGTCGGCGTGCCGCAAACCTTCGACGAGCACATCAAGCTGCAGTTCGATCTGATGGCGCTGGCGTTCCAGGCGGACATCACGCGGGTGGGAACGCTGCTGTTCGCGCGCGACCTCACGGGACGCACGTATCCGGAGAGCGAAGCTCCGACCTCCGGGTTCCATGGCGTGTCGCATCACGGCGAGGACCCGCGGCAGATCGGGTTGTTGTCAAAGATCAACCAGTATCACATCAAGATGCTGGCGCATCTGATCGACAAGCTCGATAAGACGCAGGACGGCGACGGGACTCTGCTCGACCATTCCTTGGTGCTGTACGGAAGCAACATGGGGAACTCGAATCAGCACGTTCACTATGACGTTCCGCACGTGCTGGTGGGCGGACTCAATGGGAAGCTGAAAGGCGGACGTCACCTGGCGTATCCGCAGAAACAAGTTCCGACGGGCAACCTGCTGCTCAGCATCCTGGACATGTACGACATCCACCACGACAGCATCGGCGACAGCACCGGCCGGCTGGAGAACCTCTAGGAGAAGAGCGATGAAGCGACTGAGCGGTGTCGCAGTCCTGTTTCTGCCGTTAGCCGCATTCGCGGCGGTGCAATCCGATGTCGCCGATGCGGTCGAGCACGGCGATAGGGCGGCGGTTCAGAAGCTGATCGGGCAACACGCCGATGTGAACGCGCCACAGCCTGACGGAGCAACGGCTCTCCATTGGGCGGTGTACCACTCGGATCGCGAGATGCTGGAGCTTCTGCTTCGCGCGGGAGCGAACCCGAAAGTCGCGAACCGGGAAGGCTCGACGCCGTTATGGCTGGCTTGCATTAACGGCGATGCGGCGATTATCTCCGATCTACTAGGCGCGGGAGCCGATGCGAACGAAAAGCTTCCCGACGGCAGAAGCCCTCTTATGATCGCGGCGCGGACCGGCAACGTTGATGCGTTAAAGGTTTTGCTCGATCATGGCTCCCAGGTGAACGTGAAGGAGACCTTGCGCGGCACCACGCCGCTAATGTGGGCGGCCGATGAGGGGCATGCCGACGCTATAAAAGTTCTGATCGCGCACGGGGCGGATTTCAAGGCCACGTCCGATCCGGCGGAGCGCGGGAGAGGGCCGGCCTTGGGGAAATCGAACGATCCGAGGCAGGCCGTGGCGCGGCAGGGCGCGGCGCTCGCCGCAGGTCAGCCTGCGCCTGGCCTGGGCCAGCTTCGCACTAACGGTAACGGGAACGCAGCGACCGGCAACGCCGCAAATGGACAAGCGGCGCAGGGCGGGGGCCGCGGCCGTGGCCAGGCCAACTTCGCTGGAGCCACTGGAGCGGCGGGCGACGATCAGGCCGACGATGCCGCAGCCGCGGTGGGTTTCGGCGGCGGCGGCCGAGGCCGGGGCGCGGTGAAGGATGGCGGAGCTCTCACTCCGCTGATCTATGCTGTTCGAGCCAACGATCTCGATTCGGTCAAGGCTCTGCTCGCCGTGGGAGCCGATATCAACCAGACCAGCGGTTATGGCTGGAGCCCGTTGCTGGTGGCGACGCAGAATCGTTACTACCAGGTCGGCGCTTATCTTCTCGATCACGGCGCTGATGTGAACTTGGCGAACAAAGGCGGGTGGACGCCGCTCTATCTGGCCACCGACAATCGCAACATCGAGTCCGGGGATTATCCGGTGCGGAAGCCGGATATGGATCACCTCGACTATATCAAGCTGCTGCTCGACAAGGGCGCGAACGTGAACGCCCGGATGAAGGACAGCACCGAGACCCGCACGGTGTTCACCAACCAGTGGCTCGACGAAAACGGCGCGACCGCATTCCTGCGCGCGTCCCAATCTGGCGACATCGTTCTGATGAAGCTGCTGCTGGCCCACGGCGCGGATCCGAAGATCGACACGGTGCTGCACGTAACCGCTCTTCAAGTGGCCGCCGGAATCGGCTGGGTGGAAGGCATCACCTACGAGTGGTCTCCGGAGTCGACGCTCGAAGCCTGCAAGATGCTGATCGATCTCGGGCTGGATGTAAATGCCCAGGCCGATACCGGCCGCACGGCCTTGCACGGCGCGGCGCATAAGGGCCGCACGGACGTCATCCAACTCCTCGCCGACCACGGCGCCAAGCTGAACGTCCGCGACTACGGCAACACCGACAACCGCGGCGGCAAGCTCGCAATTCATACCTGGGAAGCGATCGACTACGCGGACGGCTTGGTTCGTGTCGGAGTGCAATCGGCCATCGGGCATCCGGAAGCCGCCGCGCTGCTGCGCAAGCTGATGACCGCCCAAGGCCTCCCGACGCCGCCCGTGGGCCGCACGCTGGAATCGATCTGCATCACGGAAGCCTGCGCCAGCGACTAATATGTAGTTTACTTCGCCCCCACAACGGAGCCTGGCGCGGCTGAAGCGATCGAGTTCCTCGCATGTTTCGAGTGCCGCGCCGGCCCTGTGCGGGCCTCTGAGCAACCAATTCTGAGTAAGACGCGGATTCTAACAACCCATTGTGGCAGCCTGCCGCGCCCCGCCGGTCTGCTGGATTTGATGAAGGCCAGGGTCGAGGGTAAGCCGTTCGATGCTGCTTTCTTCAGCGAGACCCTGAGCGCGGCGGTCCGCGGTATCGTGCGTCAACAGGCCGAGCACGGTATTGATATCCTCACCGATGGCGAGCAGAGCAAGCTCGGCTTCTTTGCGTACGTGCGTGAACGGCTGAGCGGATTTGAGCCGCGGCACGGCTCGCGTCCTACGACGTTTGCCAAGGAAGTGGACGCGTTTCCGGAATACTACAAAGATTACTTCGGGCGAGCCATGCTCGGGTCCTCTCTTGCGCCGATGGTCGCGTTCGTGTGCGCCGGGCCGATTCGCTATACCGGGCAAGAAGTTCTCGCGCGAGATATTCGCAATTTGAAAGCCGCGATGGAAGGGATCGAACATGAAAACGCCTTTCTTCCCGCGGTCGCACCCAGCGGCGTCGGCACGAACGAATATTACAAATCCGACGAAGAGTATCTGCAGGCCGCCGCCGAGGCGATGAGCGTCGAATACCGGGCGATCGTGGACGCTGGGCTGATGGTGCAGATCGACGATCCGTTCCTGACGGAGTTGTTCAGCTACTCAAATCTCGGCGAGACTGAAAAGCGCAAGCGCGGAGAAGCTTCGGTTGAGGCGCTGAATTTCGCGCTGCGCAGGATTCCCCAGGAGCGGGTTCGCTACCACACCTGTTATGGAATCAACGAGGGCCCACGGATTTATGACGTCCCTTTGAAGGAAATCGTAGACCTGATGTTGAGGGTGAACGCCGGCGCATATTCGTTCGAAGCCGCGAACGCGCGCCACGAGCACGAGTATCATTTGTGGGAGTCGGCGAAATTGCCGGATGGCAAGAAGTTGATCCCGGGGGTGGTCACGCACGCGAGCAACATCGTGGAGCATCCGGAACTGATCGCGGAGCGGATCGTTAGGTTTGCAAAGCTGGTGGGGCGGGAAAATGTGATCGCCGGATGCGATTGCGGTTTTTCTTCCCAGGCGACCTACACTCCGGAGGTGCATCCGAGCGTAATATGGGCGAAGTTCGACGCGATGCGAGAAGGCGCAAAACTGGCGAGCGGCCAATTGTGGACGCGATGAATCACCAGCCCGTGATAGACTCGATGGCTGCCCAGTCTTGAAATGTTCATCGAAAACCCTCTCAATGAATCGGCTCTGTCCTTCCCGATTCTCGAATGCATCCATATCCTCGGCTTCGCGCTATCGGTAGGCACGATCGCCATTATCGATTTCCGGCTTCTGGGACTAGGGATGCGGCATCAGACGCCGGCTGAGCTTCTGGAAGATACGTGGATATGGACGCTGGTGGGCATCGTGGTGATGATTTTTTCGGGGCTGCTGCTGTTCTCTTCCGATCCCGATATGTACGCTCTGAACAAGGCTTTCAACTTCAAGATGGTCTGCCTGGTCCTGGCGATCGTGTTCAATTACACGATTCACCGCAAGGCCGCGTTAAGGAAGGCGTCAGCAGGAAACGCGAAGCTGGTCGCATGCACTTCGCTGGCGCTGTGGGGGGCGGTGATCTTCGGCGGAATCTTCATCGCGTTCATCAACCAGGGCCTGAGCTTCCATTGATCGAAAGGATGAATTAATCCGGTATGCTTCTTTCCTTCGCTCAATGGGTCCAGGCCACGGACTTCTTCCGGGCACTTCGCGAATCATGGTATGTCTATCCAACGGTGATGTCGCTTCACCTGTTGGGCATCGCGGTGTTTGGCGGGATGGTGCTGCTCACTAATATGCGGTTGCTGGGATGGTCCATGCGAAGCCGGTCCGTGACTGACGTAGTCGCGCAACTGCGCGTGCCCAAACGCATCGGCTTGATCGTCATCGCCACTTGCGGAATCCTCATGCTGGGTTCGAAGGCGGAAGAGTATTACTACAATATTTTTTTCCGCATCAAGATCACGCTCCTGGCGCTGATGTTCGTGCATGGGTGGTACTTCCGGCGCAGCGTTTACTTCAACACCGAGGCGATCGACAAAGAGCCGGCAATCCCTCAAAAAGCGAAAGTAGCCGCTTCGCTTTCCTTGGTGCTGTGGACCGCGATTGCATGCGCGGGCCGGGGTATTGGCTATATCGATCCGCCGCTCGATAAGCTCCATGCGAGGCTGGTGCACTCGAGCTCCGGGCCTTTGGCGCAGAGCGAATTTCCGCGCCGCTGAAGTCCGCCGCGGGCAGTTTAAGTTGTGAATCCGACCGGCGCAGCAACGCGGCTGGAACGCGAGCGTTTCCTCGCTTGGCTGGTTCTCTGCGCGGCGCTGGCCGTCCATATTGGGGATGAGGCCGCGACGGGGTTTTTGAATCTCTACAATCCTGAGGTCGTGGCGATGGGTTTCCCGGCGCTCCAATTCGCGTTTGCGCCGTGGATTATTTTGCTGGCACTCGCGGTGGCCGGGCTGCTGATCCTCTCCTATTGGGTAAGGCGCGGGACGTGGTGGACCATCCATGCGGCATACGCGTTCGCTCTGATGATGTTGTCGAACGCGGCGGCGCACCTGATCTTCTCCGTTCACCGTCATGCTTGGATGTCCGGCTCATATACGTCGCCACTGCTACTGGCGGCCTCGGTGAATTTGTGGATCGCAGCGCCGCGTCGTGTCTCTCGCCACTGATCTCTTAGCACCGCAGCGCGTTTCTCTTTTTTTGCGCCTGCCGTTTTGCCTGGCTCGATTACATCCAAAGAACTCGCCAGAAATTTGCGTAACGAAGCATAGGAAGTGATCGTCTACCCAGCATCTTGCGCACTCACCGCACCTGGGTGAAGTGCGCCGGATCATCGAACTGGGAGGCTTTTTATGCAAGAAGCAAGCAGTTCCGGCGTCGCCGAAAAATCAGATATCAATGAAATCCTGCGAGCCGAACGGGAACGTTTGAGCGCACAAGCTGGGTTGGTCCAGCTTCAGCATTTCAAAAAACCGGTCGAGCGCGCGTTCCGCGCGGAAGAACGGGGCAAGGTTACGATTCTGTTCGGCGGCCTGACGTGGAAGCACGAGAAGCTGATTCAGGCGGTTTTCAAAGGGTGTGGCTATAAGTGCGAAATCGTTCCCACGCCAAATGTAGCGGCGTTTCAGGCCGGCAAGGAGTACGGCAACAACGGTCAATGCAACCCCACGTATTTCACCGTCGGCAACCTGGTTCAGTATCTGCAGGGCCTGGAGAAGCAGGGGCAGTCCCGCGAGGACATCATCGATAAGTACGTTTTCTTCACCGCCGGATCGTGCGGACCTTGCCGCTTCGGCATGTACGAAGCGGAATACCGCTTCGCGCTTCAGAACGCGGGGTTCGACGGATTCCGAGTGCTTCTGTTTCAGCAGCAGGAGGGAATAAAGGCGGCCTCGGGCGAACCTGGCCTGAAGTTCACGGTCGACTTTGGAATGGGGATGCTGAACGCGCTGCACGCCGGCGATACGTTGCAGGACCTGATCCATCAGGTGCGGCCTTACGAGGTCAACAGGGGCGAGACCGATCGGGTGTTCGGCGAAGTCGGCGACGCGCTTGCGGCCTGCCTGCGGGACCGTCCGCCGTTCGAGATCTTGCAGGCGACGAAGGGCCGAGTCAATCGTTACCTTTCCCGGCCGGAGAAAAAGAAGTTCAAAGACTTCTGCAATTCGATGGGCAAGGTTTGGGAAAACCTATATGGCCAGCCATGGATCGACGCGATGGAGTCGGCGCGGCAGCGCATCGACTCAATCGATGTGGACCGGCTGCGCGTGCGACCCGTCGTGAAGATCACCGGCGAGTTCTGGGCACAAACCACCGAAGGCGACGGCAATTTCAACATGTTCCGGTTCCTGGAGCGCGAAGGCGCGCAGGTGCTGGTGGAACCGATCGCGACCTGGGTTGCATACCTGCTGTATCAGGCGAAATATAACGCCCGGCGGCGGATGCACGTAAAACAGTACAGCACGGGAAAGCGGCTTGCGGCGGAGATCGATTATCGCAAGAAGGCCTTGGGTCTGCGGATCGGCGAAGTATTGTGGCAGCACTTCTATCACCGCGTGACTCGCAAACTGGGAGGGATTACGCATGAGCTGGCGCCGCAACCGGAGCTCGATGAGCTTGCCGCGCCGTTTTACAACCGGTTCGCGCGAGGCGGCGAGGGACACCTGGAAGTCGGGAAGAACGTTTACTACACGATTCACCATCTAGCTCACATGGTCCTCGCGCTGAAGCCGTTCGGATGCATGCCGTCCACGCAGTCCGATGGGGCGCAGTCGGCGGTGATCAACCGCTATAAGGACATGATCTTCCTGCCGATCGAGACCAGCGGCGAAGGCGAAGTGAACACGCACAGCCGCGTACAGATGGCTTTGGGCGAGGCGAAGGCGAAAGCGAAGCTCGAATTCGAGGAGTGCTTGAGGCGAACGGGCAAGTCGCTGGATGAGATTCGCGGTTACGTCGAGGATCATCCGGAACTCAAGCGGCCGTTCTACAAGGTTCCCCACGTCGAAGGGATCGCTGGCACGGCCGCGCAGTTCGTGCTTTACGTGTCGCAAAGGATGGACAAGGACGCGGGACACTTTCGCCGTTCGCGCGTGCGAGTACGGGAAGCGGTCGCGTAATGGGCGCGCAATATAGCGTTGGACTCGATGTAGGCTCGACCACGGTTAAGGCGTGCGTGCTCGACATCGCTTCGGATTCGATCGTCTGGCGGGATTACCAGCGCCACGAAACCAAGCAGCCGGAGAAGGTGCTCGAGTTCCTGCGGCGGATGGAGGTTGAAGCGGGGATCTCCGACGCGAATACGCGCGTCTTCATGACCGGCTCTGGCGGGACTACGCTGGCCGAGAGAATCGGAGCGAAGTTCGTTCAAGAGGTCACGGCGGTTTCGTTGGCCGTCGAGAAACTTCATCCGGAGGTTTATTCGGTCATCGAGCTCGGCGGGCAGGACGCGAAGATCATCGTCTTCAAGGACGACGACGAAAGCGGGCGCAAGAAGAAGATTCCCTCTATGAACGATAAGTGCGCGGGAGGAACGGGCGCGGTGATCGACAAGATCAACGCGAAGCTCAAGATTCCCGCCGAAGAGCTTGCGAACCAGGGTTACCGCGGGATCAAGCTGCACAAGGTCGCGGGCAAGTGCGGAGTTTTCGCCGAAACCGACATCAACGGCTTGCAGAAGGAGGGTACGCCTCCGGATCAACTGATGGCCTCACTGTTCGAGGCGATCGTGCTGCAAAACTTGAGCGTGCTGACGCGCGGCCATACCTTGCGTCCGCACGTGCTGCTGCTGGGAGGGCCGAACAGCTTCATTCGCGGAATGCGGGAAGCGTGGATCGCGAACATCCCGAAGATGTGGAAGGAGCGTAAGGTGGAGACCCCCGACGGCTCCACGCCGGATCAGCTCATCAAAGTCCCGCAAAATGCGCAGTATTTCGCGGCATTGGGCGCGATCGAATTCGGCAAGGATGAGGAAGAGGAAGTGGGGCGGTACGCAGGAACCGGGACACTCGCCCACTACATCGACTTCGGCCGTGCTGAAGAAAAAGCCGCGGCGGGCGGGCAGGGATTGGCGAGCTCCGCGTGCGAGCTCGACACGTTCGAAGGCGCATACCGGCGGAAGAAATTCACGCCCGCGACGTTCCGGCGAGGACAAGTAGTGGCTGGGTTTGTGGGGGTCGATGGAGGCTCAACGTCGACCAAAGCCGCTCTTCTGGACGAAGACGGAAATATCCTGTGCAAGTCGTACCAGCTTTCGAACGGCAACCCCATTGAAGATACCAAGCAGATGTTCGAGAAGTTGCGGGCGCAGGTGGAGGACCAGGGCGCGAGGCTGGAAGTGCTGGGAGTCGGCAC
>JASHRP010000269.1 GCA_030037375.1 Bryobacteraceae bacterium
GACCGTTAATCCCTCACGCGCGACATCCGCGAAGGCAATCAGGTCCATCCGCGGCGCGGAGGAATCGATAGGGCCTTCGATTTCGAGAGACTCCCCTTCTTGCAACTGGATTCTGAGAGACCAGACCGGTTGTTCACGATTCAAGCGGGATTCCTGACAGACCGTTCCTTCGCTCATCCACTTGATACCGGACCATCCCGCATCTGCCGCGGCATTCGTGAGCACGGCCCACCAATCGTCCTCATTCCGAATACGGCCAGCGGCCTCCGCAAGATTGCGAATCCAGGCTTCCTTTGCGACTTCAGTACGAAAATCGCCGCGACCTAAAAGGCTGAGCGCCACGTCGAACTCAGCGTATCGCAACTTGCGGACGCCGAGAACCACTCCCGCGCCGCAGACCGCGGCCAGCGCGCTCCGGTCCGGCAATCCGCGCGCGGCATTCAACGACCACGCGAATGCCGCCGCGATCGCACTCAACCCAGCCAGCAGGAGAACCACCTTCCTGGGCGTGAGCCCGCGATCCAGCAGGCGATGATGAACGTGCATTCGGTCAGCCGTGAACAACGCTTTGCGCTTGAGAAACCGCCGCACGATCGACAGGCTCAGGTCCAGAAGCGGAATGCCCAAAATTAGCGGCGGAATCATCGCTGCCGGAATGCTGGCCGCCTGCTGATTCCACATCAGTCCGAAACAACCGAGCAAAAATCCCGCCAGAAGCGCGCCCGAATCGCCCAGGAACATCGTCGCGGGGTTCCAGTTGTATCCAATGAATCCGATCAACGCGGCGGCTAGCGCCAACGCGGCTCTCTGCAGCGCGAAATTGCCTTGAGCGGTGGCGGCAACGAACAACGCGGCGGCCGCGACGGAACTAATTCCCGCGCAGAGGCCATCGAGGCCGTCGACAAGGTTCAGAGCGTTGGTCGAGAGCGCGAGCCAGAAGACCGTGATCGGTAAACCGAGCCACGGCGCGACCGCGTGTCCGGCGAAATTTTCGAAACGAAGACCGCTCGCATAAGCGACCACTCCCGCGCCGATCTGCGCCACCAGCTTATGAACCGGCTTAAGGTTGACGAAATCGTCGAGCGCTCCGGTCAGGAAGATCACGGCTGCGCCCGGCAGCATTCGCCATGCGACCGTTTCGGAATCCGGAGCCGTCAGCAAGCCGGCCGCGAACGCCACGGCAATGGCGATGCCGCCCAAGCGCGGAATCGGATAGGCGTGAACCTTGCGCCGGCCAGGATTATCGACGACGTTATAAGAGCGGAAAACGTCGCGAATTACCGGGCTCAGCACCAGCGCCGTGAAGAATGCCACGGCGGCCTCGCTCCACAAAGAGTGCCCGGAAATCGGGCCGGTACCGGTTACGTCATCCATGAAATTCGCGCCGATTTACCCGCACGCTGAATCGCTATGCCCCTTTTGGCGAGTTCCAAACGGTTTCCAGCGCCGCCAGCGCGGCGCGATCGAGACTATGCTCCACCTGCACCACCACTAATGCGTCCTGTGAACCAATTACCAATCCCAAATACAACTTCGCGGTCCCCGTGACTTCGACCAAAGCGCCCAGCGGAAATCCGGCCCCCTCCTGGAGCTTGATCCGCAAACGGTCGCCGACGATTGTTTCCAGGCAGCCGGCCTGCGGGGATCCGGATGGCAGAGCCCGCAGAACCACAGGCTCATTCGGGGCGGACACTCACGTCATTATACGCCCGGCTCCGCCGCGAATTCATTCCGCGGAAACAATTGTGGCCGGTTCTGGTTTTGGGCTCGCCGCGTCGGTGACGGTGTGGCTCAACACTGGGCATTTTTCGTCGAAAGCTTGACGCGACACCGCCGCGTTGCCCTCACGCTTTTCCAGCAGCCACGCGAAGAAATCCTGAAGCGGACCGTTCTTGGGCGTTGCGGCGAAATCGAATTCAATCGATTCGGCGGCGAACCGGTCGAACAAAATCCGCAAGCACTGATGCTCGATCCGGCGCGAGAAGGCCCGGCAGCTCATGACCCAGGCATTCAAGCGCACGACATCCCCTTCCCTGGTTCCCATCGTTACCGCGATTTTGCCCAGCGGTCCGAACTTATCCTCGTATGCGATTGAGGCGGCGAACGCGCCCGGCCGCGAGAGTTGCTTGCGCCAATCCGCTTCCGTGAACCGCACGCCGTTGAGATTAAATTGGTTCGTCTTGTTCACCAGCTCCAGCACTCGCGGATCGTTCGCAGCGCGCTCAAAATCCACCGTGACGCGAGCGCGCATCTGCGCCAGGAACTCCTCCGGCGCGCTGCCTCCGCTTTCCGCGATTTGCTGAAGCGCCTCGCTCTGGCGAATGCTGTTCAGGCGCAGCGCGTCCTCCTCGGTCACGCGAGTCTTACCGAACAAGTTCCGCAATTCGCGCAGGAACGCCTCGGCGTTCGAGTAATCGTCTTTCGGGAAGCGGATGCAATGGATGCCGGGATGAGCTTGCTCCACTTCGGCCAGCTCCATAGGGCTGTCGTCGACGTAAACCACGCTATCGGCCGCGATGTTCCAGGTCTTCAGAATTCGCCCAACCGATCCGGACTTGGCGTTCCAATGCACCTCCAGCGGGAAAACATTTTCCTCGCGAAGCAGCATGTCAGGCCGGGCGAAGGCCTGGCGGACCATCGCAAGGTCGTTCTTGCTGGCGACGGCGACCAGCGCACCCTGCGCAGCCAATGCCCGCAATGTTTGCTGATAAAGTCCGTGAATCTGGCTATGGTTCGCTAGGTCCCATGAGACGCCGTCCGCGCCCGCATCGCCGATGATTCCGTTCCACAATGTGTCGTCGAGGTCGGTGATGAGACCTTTTTTCGGCGGGGGCGGCAAGAGCAACTCAGCCAGCGCCGCGCCGAGCGCGTCCGCGTGTTCGAGCGTGTACGGCAGGCCGGTGAGCAGCTCGCCCCTGAGGTCGAAGCGCGCACCCGGCGGCGATACGCGGTCCAGATGCTGCATACTCACTACGGCGACGTTCGCCCTGGACGCGGCGGCGCGCCCCAGCTCCATCACGGCTTGCCGCAAACTCAACTCGGCTTCCGATGCCTGCCAACCCGGGGTGAAGAACGCCGGGGGCAGCGGCAGAGTGGGCAAGCTAAGCACGAGGCGCAGCGCGGTGGGCAGATTTCGAATCGCTCCTGCGAGCCGCCGCGTCTGGCTCTCGAGCACTTTAACGATATCGCTCAGATCCGCTGGCGACCATCCGCCGAGCTGCCTGTATTGCAGGCGCGGATCGAGGTCCGCCCATTCGAGCGCAATTGCCGCCGCATCCGCTGGCGATTCCGCCCAGGACTCGACTGCTTCCGGCAATCCGCCAAAAAGTCCCGTTGCGACTTCCACCTTGCGGTCCGGCAACCGCCGTTGCGCATGCGCCGCCAAAAATGTTTGCAGATGCAGTGGCGTGAACCCGCACGCGAGCGCTACACGAAACGGAATAGCGTCCGCGGGTTGATCCTTGGCGATCCGAAGGGCTTCGACGAATTTCACGGGCTCTCACCCATTTTATCGGCTGGCTTGGACGAGAAGCGTAGGTGGAAACCGAGACTCACATAGCCGTTCCTCTAGTGAGATCGCCACCTATAATGTACTTGAAGGCAGGCCTCAGGAAATGACGGTGTACGTGCTGGGGGCGGGAGCGTCACGCGACGCTGGTTATCCGCTAGCCAAAGACATGGCGACTGAGCTGTTTCGATGGATGAAGCAGGCATCGCGCGACCCTAACTCCTACGCGGCCCGCTACCCAGTAGTAGCTCAATATCTGGAAAAGTCGCTTCCCCAAAGCGGCAACATCGAGGCCCTGATCGCTGCAATACGTGAGCGAATTCACGAGTTTGAAAGCGGAACGCCAGAGCAACAAGCGGATCGCAGGCGGCTTGCAAACGCCAACGGCGTCCTTCAGAATGCGGTAAGGGATTGGTTTGCTGAGATCCAGTACGGTCGGGCGCTGAACTCTACTACCTATCGCGACTTCGCGAGCAACGTGGTGGCACCTTCCGACCGCGTAATCACGTTCAACTACGATGTCTCGCTCGAGCGAGAGCTCAAACACGCAGGAAAATTTGAGATAGGCGACGGCTATGGATTCTGCATGGAAGGTCTCCCCGCGAATTCAAAGACGAAAGTGCTTAAATTGCACGGAAGCACAAGTTGGCTTGCGCTCCTATTTGGGGGGCACGTATCGGGGTTCTCAAGTTTCCAACCAGGAAACACCTTGAGTTCTCCGGTCATTGGTAGCAATGAGCTCTCATTTCTGGGTTATCCAGACACTGTCGACCCGAGATTCAAGAACGGCGGAGCGGCGCTCCCAGTAATGATCTTTCCGGCGCCAGTTAAGGAGTTCTATTTCGACGCAAACACTGGCGTCGAATATACGGAGTTTTGGGATAGGCTATGGCAGCAAGCCACCGACGCATTACAAACAACGGAACGCGTCGTGGTCTGTGGTTACAGTCTCCTTCCTGTTGACCAGCGAGCCCGCGACCTGCTGCTTAGCGCACCGAGAAGGGATGCCGAAGTCGTGATAGCGAGTGGGAGCGACACCCAGCGGATCGTGGACGACTACCTCGCCGCGGGGTATACCAAGGTTGCTGCTGCATCGGAAGCGCTCTTCAAGAACTGGGTGGCGACCGCCTCCAATAGTCTTGCAGCACTCTAACTCATAAGGCATGAATTGGCAGTCGATGCTCGGCAGCCCGGTTGCAGGAATAGTAACGGGTGCGATTTCCAGCTACATAACGACTGCCCTGATAGAGCGACAGAAAGCCCGACGAGCCAAGGAACTACAGGATGCACAGAATGTGTTCTCCATCGGCGTCAATTCCCATATGACACAAGTCGCCTTTGACAAACACGTCGGCTTTTGTGAAGAGTACATTGGGGCGGCATTCAGTGCTTCGCGCCACCACGAACAGCCATCGAAGTGGCTAGACGCTTCGGACGCAGAAGAGTTGATCAGAATACGGGAAAAATGGGCTGTTTGGCTGACTCCTCATCTTGATGACAGGTTCTCGAAGTGGGAGTCGGCGTTCGCTGACCCAAAGAGCTGGACGTTCGGCGGGACCGGTGGTCGACTGAAGAGCACCAGTCACATGAGCAAGCTGAAGGGCTACCTGAGGGAGATTCTACGGACAGAGGACTTAACCAGGCGCCGCGATGAATTGATCCGAACGCCGCCTAAGTGGTTCCTAGTAAAGCAGAAACGGCTTCACCCGCGCTTCAAATGCCGCAAGGTCATCGAGCAAATGCTCTTCGATCGTTCCCGGATCCACGCCGGCCTTTAGCTCGTCGATCACCTTTCGATTTCCGATAGACCGCTTGCACGCCTCCAGGTCGAGCTTGCCCGGATACAGCCGCAAAAGCGCGCTTGCAAGCTCCAATCCAAGGCGCGCCGAGTTGAGTGTCTCGCGATTCACGATTACAAAGCGAACGCCCTCGATGCTTTTGCCTTTGAATACTGAATCCGCCGGCGTGAAGCGAGTGGGATAAACGCGCACGCCGGGAATCGAGCGGCCGTTCAACGCCTGTGCCAACTCGACCCCGCGAATCCAATCCGCTCCGATCTGCTCGAACGGCGCGTCCGTGCCCCGGCCAACGGAAAGATTCGGTGACGATTCGATCATCGCGACTCCCGGATAAAGCGTCGCCGCGTTCAGGCTGCGCAGGTTCGGCGAAGGATCGATCCACGCAAGCCCGGTCGAATCGAACCAATCCCCGCGCGACCAATCCTTCATCCGGATCACTTCTACGTCCGCCTTCAGCTTCTTTTCGGCGTTGGCCATCTCGGCAAGTTCGCCCATCGTGAGCCCATGCCGGACCGGCATCGGATAGCATCCCACAAAGCTTTCGAGATCCGCGTCCAGCAGCGGACCCTCCACGTGGGCGCCGGTAATTGGATTGGGGCGATCCAAAACAGTGAAGGTGATATTTGATTTGGCCGCCTGTTCCAGCGCGTAGAGCATCGTGCAGCTATACGTGTAGAAACGCGCTCCGGCATCCTGAATATCGAAAACCAAATTGTCGATGCCGCGCAGCATCTCCGGCGTAATTCGATAACGGCCGTTGTCGTACAGGCTATAAACCGGCAATCCCGTAGCGGCATCTTTCGAATTGCCGATATCGGGACGGTCCTCCTTGCCCGTGATACCGTGCTCCGGCGCGAACAGCGCAACCACATTCACGCGCGCTGCGAGCATCGCATCCACGTTTCTGCGGCCGTTGCGATCAAGGCCCGTCTGATTCGTGATCAGTCCGACGCGCTGTCGCGCCAGCGGCGCGAATTTCTGCTCCTCCAGAACGTCCAATCCGGTCAAGGTGCGATGATTGGGCGCGACCATCCGCCGCGCGCCGCCCGGCTCCAGAGCTTCGTTGTATCCGGTTTCGTCCACTCGCGCGGACTTCACCCCCACCGCCGAGGCGACAATCGTCGCGATGCTGCGGCGCAACGGCGCAAGGTTCTTTCCGGTCGCCGGATGCACCGCGTTCGTCAGCAAAATCACGTAAGTATTGCTCGCCGGATCGAGCCACAGCGAGGTTCCGGTAAACCCCGTGTGCCCATACGAACTGATCGGGAACAGCTCGCCGCGCGGAGCCGAATATGGCGAATCGATATCCCACCCCAGTCCGCGCAGCACCGGCTGATCCGGCGGCGAGCTTGGCTCCGTGAACTTTTTCACCGTCGCCGCAGCAAAAACGCGCACGCCCGCTCGCTGCCCTTGCCCGAGCAGCATTTCGCAGTAAAGCGCGAGATCGGCGGCGGTTGAAAAGACGCCGGCATGCCCCGCCACTCCGCCCATGGCTCGCGCGGTGGGATCGTGCACCACGCCGCGCCACGGCTTGCCCGTGGCCTTATCGACCTCGGTGGGCGCGATGCGAGGAATCAGAGGCGCCGCAGGCAAATAACCGGTTTCGCGCATGCCGAGCGGCTCATAAATCTGCTCGCGGACAAATTTGTCCAGTGGCTCGCCGCTCAGCCGCCGCACGATCTCGCCGAGCAGTTCGAAGTTGATATCGCTATAGACAAATCGTTGGCCTGGAGGATTGGCCGGTTTGTCAATCAGCGCCTTGCGAATCCCGGTCTGGTAACCGGTCCACGCCGGTTGCAAATCCAAATCCGGCCGCAGCCCGGAGAAATGCGTCATCAAATCGCGAATGGTGATGTCGCTCTTGCCGCCCTGAAACTCGGGTAGGTATTTGGTGACGGGATCGCCAATGCTGATCTTGCCCTGCTCGAACAGCTTCATGATCGCCGGCGTGGTCGCGACCACTTTGGTGAGCGACGCGATGTCGAAGATCGTGTCCACTGTCATGGTTTCGCGCGCGGGCACCAAAGCCCGATTGCCGTAAGATCGCCGGTGCACGATCTTGCCGTCGTGACCGACCAACAGCACGCCGCCCGGTATCAGGCCGGCGCGGACCGCCTGATCCATCTGCGCATCCAGCGCCGCGGAGCCGGAGAAGGACTCCTGCGCGAACGCCGCGCTCGCCAGCGCGATCAGGATCGCAAATCTCATGCAAGTTTCTTCATGACAGCTTTCCCGCGATCCCTTCCAGCAAGTTCGCGAGATCGATGTCCTTCTGCGTGACGCCCTGCGAATCGTGGGTCATCAGGTCGACCGTGACGCGATTATAGACGTTGGCCCACTCCGGATGGTGATTCGACTTTTCGATCAACGGCGCGGCCGTCGCCATGAAGCCGAAGGCGTGAGCGAAATCAGGAAATTTATATTCGCGATGGAGCTTCCCGTCTTTCAAGCTCCAGCCAGGCAGATTCGCAATGTGGGAAGAAATTTCGCTGTCGCTCAGTTTCTTCATGTGTTCATCTTCTCACGCTTGCTTGAGATCCTTTATGAGAGGAGAATAGCGCCATGGCTAACGATGCGTCGCTGAGGGAACACTTGGTCAAGCTTATAAAAGGAGGTTCGGCGCACCTGGATTTCGACGCTGCGCTGAAGGGCATCCCAGAGGCTGTTCGGGGCAAGCGGCCGAAGGGTTGTCCGCATTCCCCGTGGGAGCTGCTGGAGCACATGCGCATCGCGCAGTCGGACATTCTCGAATTCAGCCGCGACGCCAAGCATGTTTCGCCGCCCTGGCCCGCCGGTTATTGGCCAGCTTCAGCCGCTCCGTCGAGCTCAAGCGCGTGGTCGAAGAGCGTGAGGGCGTTCCGCGCTGACCTCGAAGCCATGTGCGATCTGGTACAGAATCCGTCCACGGATCTATACGCGAAGATCCCGCACGGAGATGGTCAGACGATTCTGCGCGAGGCGCTGCTGGTTGCAGATCACAATTCGTACCATCTGGGTCAGATCGTGCTTGTGCGGCGCTTGCTCGGAGCGTGGAAGGAATAGCGCAACAGGTCGCATCTTAATGGGCGCACGCGATCGCCTTTCTTGTTGGCAAAGCTGGGTTCGGCAGCCGCAAAGGACCTGGTTGCGAAGGGCGATTTTTCAAGTGCACCTGTGGTGCGGCATCGCCCTCGGCCTCTACGTTTTCATGATCAGCGTGACCGGCAGTGTGCTCGTCTACCGCAACGAGCTTCTCCATCTTGCGACCCCCGCACCTTTGATTTCCCAGGGGCCGGGACCAATCCTGACAGATGACCAACTCAGACAGGCCGCCATCCGTGTCTATCCCGGATACCGCATTCAAAGCATCTTCCGACCGCCGAATCCGGACCAGGCCGTCGAAGTGGATATGGACCGCGGCGGCAACTCAAAGAAGCGGTTGTTTGATTCCCGCAGCGGCGGAGATCTCGGCGATGCAGTGCCGGCGGGTATGTGGGCCGTCTCCGAGTTGCTCGACTTGCACGACAATCTGTTGGCCGGGCCGGACGGACGGCGAGTGAACGCGCTCGGAGCGCTCGCCTTGGCCGGCCTCGCGATAACCGGCCTGGTGATCTGGTGGCCGGGAATCAACACGTGGCGGCGCAGCCTGAAAGTTCCCAGCGGGCTGAAATGGAAACGAAGCATCTGGCACCTGCACAGCATGATCGGTTTTTGGAGCATCGGATTCGTGCTGCTGTTCGCGGCAAGCGGCGTTTACCTCGGCCGTCCCGAACCGTTTGACCGTCTGGCTGATTGGCTTCAGCCTCCAACGGCCGCGAACGCGGGAACGCGCACGGTAGACCAAGTGATTTACTGGCTCGCATATTTGCATTTCGGCCGCATCAAGGGAATTGGAATTCCGTGCAAAGGCCCAGGACTCTGCGACCAGGCAACCAAGGCTGTTTGGACGATTTTCGGCAGTGCTCCCGCGGCAATGTTTGTGACCGGAGTCATCATGTGGTGGAACCGCATCCGCCGTCCTCACACTTCCAATCCCACCGCGCGCATCAAAGCGAGCGCGTTGCTTCGCGTCACCACGCCCGGACGCAAATTGTAATCGAAGCGAATTTCACCGCCCTCGAGGTGATCCTCGAAATGCACGTTCGCCGCCGCGCCGTTGAAGCTCGGGACAATCTCGGCCAGCGCGAGATCGTGCGTGGTCACCAAACCGATCGCTCCGCGTTGCACCAGGCTGCGGATCAGAGCCTCCGCGCCGATTCGCCGGTCATGCGAATTGGTGCCGCTAAGCAACTCATCGAGCAGAAACAGCGTCGGCTTCCCTTCGCGCGCCAGATCCGCAATTTCGCGCAATCGGCTGATCTCGGCGTAAAATCGCGAGCGATGATCGGCCAGCGAATCGTTCGACCGCAAGGACGCGCCGATCAAAAGGCGCGAAACGCGCAACCGTTCGGCTGTCACCGGCGCGCCCGCCCATGCCAGCACCGCATTGAGGCCGACCGCGCGAAGCAAAGTGCTCTTCCCGGACATATTCGAACCGCTGACGATCCATAACCGCACATCCCCGCCCAGCGATACATCGTTCGCGATGGCTTCTGTCGGCGGAATCAGAGGATGCGCCAGCCCATCCGCGTCGAAACGGCGTTCCTCGCTCTCGATCAGTTGCGGAAAGACCGCCGACGGCCGCTCATAGGCGAAGCAAGCCAGCGAGCAGAGCGCTTCGAACTCGCCCACCGCGGCCATCCATTCGCCTATATGCGGGCCGAAATGCCTGCGCCATTTTTCGATCGCCATCGCGAACTGAGGCAGCCACACCAACGGCGCCGCAACGGCTCGGAAGAATTGGTTGCGCGCGGAATCGAAATGATGAACCAGCTTGGTGAGCCGTTCGATGTGCCGCGACGCCGGCTTCGCGTCAGCGGTCAAGGCTCCCCGCAAACGTGCCAGCGCGGGCGAGGAAAATGTTTCACTCTCCAGCCGCTTCAGCAACAGCGCGAGCAGCTCCAGCTCATGCGCGGGCGTTTCCACCGTAACGAACACGCGCCGGACCGGCTCGCGTACCGCCAGGCTGAAGCCGAGCTCCAACAAGACCACAATCAGAAACGGAACGATGCTGGTTTTTTCGGTGATGAACAGGACGAACGTCGCGAGCGCGGCCACTGCCAAAGCCGGCGCGATCCATCGCGCTCCGGCAAGGAAATCGATCGGCGGCAGCTCGCCCCATTTCCGCACCGCCTGATCGTCGGCGGCCGCGCGGATCTCTTCGCCCATCACGGCCAAATCCTCGCGCAGATCGACCATCGGGCGTAGCTCCTGTACCGCGGCTTGGCGCGCGGCAACCTCCGCGAGATCGCCCGGCGTGAGCAACCAGCCCGCAAGAAATCGCTCGCCGGAGGCGGTGCGGCAAGTGGAGAGCAGCTCAAACAGCGATCCGCGCCCGAAAACATCGAGATCGTCGGCGTACAAATGTTTGGGATCGCGGAAACGTTCGCCTTGATTGCCCCCGCCGATCCAGCGATTTTCCACCCGCGCCAGGCCACGCTCGTAATACGTAACGCCGCGCGAGGCGGCGTCGAGCGATCGCTCCACGCGGCTGAGATAAATTGCCAGCCCGACGAACGTAACTCCGGGAATCAGCAGCCACCATGGCGAAATCCAGGAGACGCCGATCGAAACGCCCGCAATCGCGACGGCGGCCAATCCGGTCACCAGGCGAGCGTTGCCCGCCACGCGATGTCGCCGCTGCCAAAGATCGCGAGCTACTTGATGAGTTTCAAGGCGTGAATGATACTCCTGGGCGGGCTGCGAAAGCACTCCTGATTTTAACCTGCTAATGTGAAACGTTATGCTTGCGCGGCTGCGTCCGACGCTCGACTTCACGCCGTCCCCCGTCGCGGACCGGCCTGGATTGCTGATTCGCGATCCGTTCCACTTCTCGGACGCGACGTTGATCATTCCGCCGGCGCTGGTCGCATGCCTGGAATTGTTCGACGGAGAGCACTCCGAATTAGACCTGCGGGCTTACCTGGCTAAGCTGACCGGCGAGCTCGAAGTCGGGGAGCTCGTCAAGCATCTGGTGGACACGCTCGAGAACGCTGGGTTCCTCGATGACGAACGGTTTGCGCAAATGAAGCACGATGCGGAGCGGCGCTTCGCGGAGGCTCCGCTGCGCGAGCCTTCGCATGCCGGTTCCGGCTACCCGAACGACCCCGATGAGCTCCGCGCCACCATGGCAGGCTATATGAACGGCGCGGGCGAGCCTGATCCAAGCCCACGCGGCCGCACGATCGCCATCGCCGCGCCCCATGTCAGCCCGTTCGGAGGCGTCGAGGCTTACCGCGCGGCTTACGCATCCTTGACGCCGGAGGACGCGGAACGAACCTTCGTGGTTCTGGGGACCTCGCATTACGGCGCGCCGGACCGCCTGGGGCTCACCGGCAAGCCATTCGTGACTCCTTTCGGAACAACGAAGACGGATGGAGCGCTGGTCCACCGGCTAGCGGTGGAGGCGGGCAGCGGCGTGGTGCTGGAAGACTATTGCCACGCGGTGGAGCACTCGATCGAATTTCAAGTGGTCTTCCTGCAGCACTTGTTCGGGCCGCGGATTCGCGTAGTGCCCATCTTGTGCGGCTCATTCGCGCGCGCCATTTACCAGGGAGGGCTGCCGGAGGACGATGAACGCGTGCGGCGGACTCTGGGCGCGCTGGGCGAGATCGCGGCCAGCGAAGGCGACCGGCTTCTGTGGGTGCTGGGCGTCGACATGGCGCACATGGGACGCCGCTACGGGGACAGGTTCGAAGCCAAAGCCGGGCAGGCCGAGATGGAACACGTAGAACAGCGTGACCGCGGACGGATCGAACGGATCGAATCCGGAGACGCTCGCGGGTTCTGGGAGCTGGTCCGCGAAGGACAGGATGACTTGAAGTGGTGCGGCTCCGCTCCGATTTACGCATTCATGAAGGCGCTGCCGCAAGCGCGGGCGAGCCTGCTCCACTATCAGCAGTGGAACATCGACGATCACAGCGTGGTCAGCTTCGCGGGAGTGCGCTTCGACTCGGATTCCGCAAACTCCTAACAAGAATACCGGGTTGACCGATGAGCAAATCAGGGAGCAAACCTTGATTTCGATTCGAAATTCGATGAGCGACCTCGATCGCGTGGCGCAGCAGCTACAACTGGTTTCCGGCGGTTACGTGAATGCGATCCAGGCGATGGCGGACTACCCGGTCGTGGTCGATCCGGAGCAGGCCGCCGAACTTAAAGATCACCTGCTGAAGATGCGAGCCCAGTTGGAGCGCGCCAGTCAGCCGGAAGACTATGGCGCGGTTCAGTCCAACCTGCGCGGAGAGCTGCGGCTTTACCGCGATCAGACCGCCGCGTTGCTGGAGCAGCTTCGACGCGATGCGCGCGGAGCGGAGACCGTGCTGCAATCGCTGTCCGCCGCTGTCATCGCGAATGGCGTCGACTACGAGAAGCGCCTGGAAGCGGACATAAAAGCGCTCGCCGGAGTGCAAGCGCTGGAGGATTTGGGCCAGATTCGGCAAGTGGTCCGCGGCGCGGTGGAAGGCATCAATGAGAGCTGGCGGCAATTGAACCGGGCGAATCAATTGGTGATCGCGCAGCTCCACGATGAGATCCGCGCGCTGCATCGCCAAATGGACCGCGACCGGCACGCGCAGATCACCGACAACGTCTCCGGGGCATGGAATCGCGAACGCCTGAACCAGCGGATCGATGACAACCTCGGCCGCGGCGATACCTTCTGCCTGGTGCTGGCCGCGATCACCAACTTCGCGAACATAAGCGCCAGCGTGTCGCCGATTGTGATGGAGCGAACCTTACAGGCGCTGGTGAAGCGAATTCATGGCGTGGCAGGCGCCGACGCGATGGTGGGACGGTGGAGCGAGTCCGAATTCGGTGTTCTCCTGGAGGCTGAGGCCGCGCACGGGCTGTGGATGTCCGGAAAAATCTCCCGCGCGCTATCCAGCCGTTATTCGATTCAAGAAGACGGGGTGGCGCGGACGGTGATCTTGATCGTGGATACGTCGCTCATCGATCATCATCGGTCGAGCGATCCTCAAAAGTTCCGCGACAAACTCGCCGGCTTCTCAAAGCCGGCGTTACCCGCATAAGCCGTACACTGAAGACAGCATGAATTGGAGCGCGATTGGCGCTTGGGGCCTGGCGCTGGCGGTGATGATTGGGGCCTTCGGCGCGCATGTGCTGCGCGGCCGCCTGGACGATTATTCCATGAGCGTGTATGAGCGCGCGGTTTTCTATCACTTCGTGCACGCACTCGGCATTCTGATCGTGGCCGCGCTCGCGGCAACAGGCAATGTGCCTCGCGGCGCGAGCGAATGGGTTTGCCGGCTGCTGGCGATCGGAGTAGTACTGTTTTCCGGGAGTCTCTACGCTCTGGCGTTGACCGGCAATAAGACGCTGGGCGCGATCACGCCGTTCGGCGGCGTCGCCTTTATCGCGGCTTGGGTAATGCTCGCGATTACGGCCGTGCGCTCACGGCCGCCAGGCTCTTGAAGTAGTCCAGCGTCTCGCGCAGTCCGTCTTCGAGTTTTACCTTCGGTTCCCATCCCAAGATCGTGCGCGCCTTGGTGATGTCCGGCTGCCGCTGCTTGGGATCGTCCGACGGCAGAGGCTCGTAAGCGATCTTGAGGTTTTCGCCAGCCAAGCGGCTGATCCGCTGGGCAAACTCCAGGATGGTCAGCTCCAGCGGGTTGCCGAGGTTAACCGGAAACCGTTCCTCGGATTGGGACAACCGCATCAGTCCCTCGACCATATCGGAGACGTAGCAAAAACTGCGCGTCTGAGCGCCATCCCCGAAAACGGTGAGCGGCAGCCCGTGCAAAGCCTGATCGAGAAACGCGGGAACCACGCGCCCATCGTCGAGAGCCATTCGCGGACCGTAGGTATTGAAGATGCGCGCGATGTTGGTGCGCACCGCGTGGGTTCGCCAATACGCCATGGTCATCGCTTCAGCGTAACGCTTGCTTTCGTCGTAGCAGGAGCGCAACCCCACCGGGTTCACGTTGCCCCAATAAGTTTCTACTTGCGGATGCACCACCGGATCGCCGTAACATTCCGAGGTCGACGTGATCAAAAAGCGCGCATTATCCCGCCGCGCGATCTCGAGCATGTTACGCGTGCCGCTCGAACCGGATTCGAGCGTTTCAATCGGGTGCGCCAGATAATGTTTGGGGCTCGCGAGCGAGGCGAGATGCCAGACCTGATCGAAACGGCCGGGGATCAGGGATTCCGGGACGGGTATCGAGACATCGCACCGCTCGAATCGGAAATTCGCGCGGCTCCGCAAATGCTCGATGTTTTGGGGCGATCCCGTGATGAGATTGTCCAAGCCAACCACTTCTTGTCCGTCGGCCAATAAGCGGTCGCACAAATGGGAGCCGATGAATCCGGCCGCTCCGGAAACCAGATGTCGCAAGCGAGAGCCTCCTTCAAATCATTCTAACGATTCATTTGTGCATGCTACAGTGCGTTAGTACTATGACGTTTTCAGGAGCGGAAAGGCTGGCGCTGGGCGTGTTGCTTGCCGTTTCCATCGTGTTGTTCCTAGCGCGCTTCGCCCCTGTGATCCGCACGATCCTTAAAGCGAAGCCAGACGCCGACTTCGCGCTTGCGCCGGCCGGCAAGCGCGTTCGCGATTTTCTGTGGGAAATCATGCTCCAGGGCAAGGTGATCCGCCAGCGTCCCCTGCCGGGGCTGGCGCACGCGTTCGTATTTTGGGGGTTCTGCGCGTTCGCGCTCGTTACGCTGAATCATTTGGCGACAGGATTCGGCGGGGAGTTCCTCGCGCCGCGCGGGGCCTACGCCGTGTTCGCCGCGATCTCCGCGGTCGCGGTCTCAATCGCGATCGCCGGATTGTTCGTTCGGCGATTCGCCGCGCGGCCCAAGTGGCTGGGAGAATTGTCGCCGGAATCGGGAGTAATCGCCGGGCTGATTTTGGCATTGATGCTGACGTACCTTGGTTCATTCTGGCTCGCCGGCGATTCGCCGGCGGCCAAACCGTTGTGGTGGGCGCACACCCTCACGCTGGCGATTTTTCTGCCGCTGATTCCGCACACGAAGCATCTCCATCTGGCGCTGAGCCCGTTTACGGTATTTCTTTCGCGCGGCGGATTCGCGCGCATCCCGCCGCTTCAAGGCGATGAAGACTTCGGGCTCGATACCGGAAAGGATTTGACGCGAATCGTCGCGTTGCAGGCTTACTCTTGCGTCGAATGCGGCCGCTGCACGGAGCATTGCCCCGCCAGCAATACCGGCAAAATTCTCGATCCGAAAAAGATCGCTCTCGGCGTGCGCGGCTATTTGAATGATGCAGGTCCGCAATCCGAGGAGCCTCTGCTCGGCGTGCATCTCTCGCAAGAAGCCGTGTTCCAATGCACCACCTGCGGCGCCTGCGAGTTTCAATGCCCGGTCGGAGTCGAACACGTGCCGGTGATCGTTGGTTTGCGCCGGGGCGCCGTCAACACCGGCAAATGGGAGGACGAATACGGCACCAAGCTGTTCCTTGCTCTGGAGAAGA
>JASHRP010000270.1 GCA_030037375.1 Bryobacteraceae bacterium
CCGAGGGAATCCGTTGCGAAAGACCCTGATGCCTATCAAAACAAACGAGAGGGCCAGGAGCACCACGATGAACGCACCGAACCAACCATCCTTGTCCCGAACCCGCTGAGCCGTACCCCAAAGGCTGACCGCCACCACTATGAACGCCAAGCCGAACAACCACGCTGCGATCCTTTGAACCAACGGCGGATTTGGCGCCCCTCTCCACAGATAAGCGTCGGCGAGGCGGGCGTTGCGGACGATGTCGGGCAACAAGATGTTCCTCTGATTCGCTCGCGATTCGTCAATGAACCTATCGTATCTGCGATGGTGGCCCATCCATTGTTAGTGTATGCTTTAAAAGGCGTGCTACGTAGATTCCGAATTGTAATTTCGATGATTCCGGCGGCTCTGCTGGCGCTGTTTTTGAGCCGCGCGAACTCCGCCGAGACGGTGGCTGACCGCAGGGCGATGCTCGATGAGTATTGCGTGGATTGCCACAATCAGACGGCCAAGACGGCCGGCTTGATGCTCGACAAGATGGACGTGAATCACGTCCCCGAGGGCGCGCAGACGTGGGAAAAGGTGATCCTGAAGTTGCGCGGGGGCATGATGCCGCCGCAGGGAAATCCCCGGCCGGAGCAAGCTTCGATCGACTCCTTCGTGAACTGGCTGGAGACGACGATCGACAGCGCCCCGGGCGCGACTTCGAATCCGGGCCGCTCTCCGCTGCACCGCTTGAATCGGACTGAGTACGGCAACGCGATCCGCGATCTGCTGGCGCTGGATATAAACGTTACGGATCTGCTGCCGGCGGATGATGAGGCGGATGGGTTCGACAATATCGCCGACGTGCTGAAGGTTTCGCCTTCGTTGCTGGAGCAGTATCTGACGGCGTCGACGAAGATCGCCAGCTTGGCGGTGGGCGATCCTTCCACGGTTCCCGTAAGTCAGGTTTTCCAGGTTCCCCCGGACTTGGCGCAAGAGAATCACATCGAGGGACTGCCGCTGGGGACACGCGGCGGCGTGATGATTCATTACAACTTCCCGCTCGATGCCGATTACGATTTCAGCGTCGCGCTGCTGCAGAATATCGTCGGGTACGTGACGGGGCTGGAGTATGCGCACCAGCTCGAGATCAGCATCGATGGGAATCGGGTGTTTCTAGCTCCGGTGGGCGGAGAAGAAGATAACAAGATGTCCGACGCGAATCTTGGCATCGCCAAGGATACGCTCGATGCCCGGCTGAAGACGAAGGTGCATGTGAGCGCCGGTCCGCACGCCGTGGCGGTCGCGTTCCTGCGCAAGAATTCTTCGGAATCGGACGAGCCGCTGCAGCCCTTTACGCGCGACCTGGATTTGCAGAACATGAACGGCATTCCGCTGATCGATCATGTGCAGATCTCCGGGCCGTACGATGCGAAAGGCCCGGGCGATACTCCCAGCCGGCGGCGGATCTTTTCGTGCGAGCCTTCAAAGCCCGCGGATGAGACGGCGTGCGCCAAGCAGATTCTTTCGACGCTGGCGCGGCGCGCTTATCGCGGGCCGGTTACCGACAAGGATCTGGAAACGCTGATGAGCTTCTATCAACAGGGGCGCAATCACTCTAATTTCGAATACGGGGTTGAGAACGCGCTGCGCTTGGTCCTGGCAAGCCCGAGGTTCATCTTCCGCTATGAGCCTGACCCGGCGAACGTCACTCCGGGATCGGTCTATCGGGTGAGCGACGCGGAGCTGGCTTCTCGGCTCTCTTTCTTCCTGTGGAGCAGCGTTCCCGATGACGAACTTCTGAACCTGGCCGCGCAGGGCAAGCTGAAGGATCACGCCGTGCTGGAGCAACAGGTGAAGCGGATGCTGGCCGATCCGAAGTCGCAGGCGCTGGTATCGAATTTCGCGGGGCAGTGGCTGTACCTTCGGAATCTTCAGAACGTCTCGCCGAATCAAGACGACTTTCCGAATTTCGACGACAATTTGCGGCAAGCGATGCGGCGCGAGACGGAGATGTTTTTCCAGAGCATCATGCGGGAAGACCGCAACGTGCTCGACCTGCTGAACGCGGATTACACCTTCGTCAACGACCGGCTGGCGAAGCATTACGGGATTCCGAACATTTACGGCAGCCAGTTTCGGCGGGTGGCGATTACAGACGAGAATCGCAAGGGATTGCTCGGGCAGGCGAGCATCCTGACGGTGACTTCGCAGCCGAACCGGACCTCGCCGGTCCTGCGCGGCAAGTGGATCATGGAAAACCTGATGGGTACGCCGCCGCCCGCTCCTCCTCCGAACGTTCCGCCGCTCAAGGAGAATGAGGAAGGCGCGAAGACGCAGCAGTCGGTGAGGGCGCTGCTGGAGGAGCATCGCAAGAATCCGCCTTGCTCGACCTGCCACGCCGTATTGGACCCGCTGGGATTTTCGCTGGAGAATTTCGATGCGATCGGCGAGTGGCGGACGAAGGATGCGAGCGGTCCGGTGGACGCCTCGGGACAACTCGCGGATGGGACGGCGGTGAGCGGTCCGGTGGCATTGCGCAAGGCGCTGATGAAGCATCCCGAACAGTTTGTCCGTACGCTGACCAGCAAGCTGATGACGTATGGGCTGGGGCGGGAGCTCGAATATTACGATATGCCAACGGTTCGGACGATCGAACGCAAGGCGGCGGGCGAGAATTACCGGTTCTCCTCGCTGATTCTGGGAATCGTGGAAAGCACGCAATTCCAGATGAAACGGGCGCAGCCCGCAAGCGGGCCGACGGTCGCGGACGCACGGTAGGGCGAAAGGTATCGAGAAGAGTCTCGATACGGCACGCCATGGGGCGTGCGCTACGCCACCTTCAAGACAATCTTGCCGATGTGCTGGCTCGAGGCCATGCGCCGATGCGCGTCGGCGGCGTGCTCCAGAGGATAAACGCCGTCGATCACCGGTTTTATTTGGCCGCTCGCGAGAAGAGTCCAGGCGCGCTGCTCCAGGTTCCGCGCGATTTGCGCCTTACGCTCGACAGATTGAGGACGAAGGCCGGAGCCGGTAATGGTGAGCTGGCGCCCAAGGATCAGCGCAAGGTCGATCTCAGCCTTGCTCGATTCCATGAAGTTGATATAGACGAGCCGTCCGAGGGGCGCGAGAATTCGCAGGTTCTTGAGCGTGTAGCTGCCGCCGACCATGTCGAGGATGACGTTGACGTCGCGAAGTTCTTTTTCGAAATCGGCGGTGCGGTAGTTGATGGCGATGTCCGCGCCCAGCTTGCGGCATGCTTCGCACTTTTCATCCGATCCGGCGGTGGCAAACACGCGCGAGCCGAGCGCCTTGGCCAGTTGAATCGCGGTGATGCCGATGCCGCTCGACCCCCCGTGAACCAGCAGCGATTCGCCGGGCTTCAATGCGCCGAGATCGAAAACATCCAGCCAGACGGTGAAGAAAGTTTCGGGCAAAGAAGCCGCTTGAATCGCATCGAAGCCGCGCGGGAAAGGCAGGCACTGGACGGCGGGTGTGATGGCATACTCGGCGTATCCGCCGCCGGTGAGCAGCGCGCAGACCGAATCGCCGACCTGCCACCGGTCCGCGCCGCTGCCTAACGCATCGATCGTTCCGGCGACTTCAAGACCGGGTATCGGAGAAACCCCCGGACGCAAGGCGTATCGTCCGGCGGCTTGCAAAAGGTCGGCGCGATTGACTCCTGCGGCTTGGACCTTGATACGAACCTGGCCTGGGCCGGGGGTCGGAACCGGGGCGTCGGAGAGCTTCAGCTCGCCGCTTGGCTGGACGATTTCGATTTGACGCATGGTTCTAGTGTGAGCCTCCGCGCGCGAGCCTCATCGCGTACGTCCCAGCGGTCGAAGTGCAGCAGATTCTCGACGGACTCGCGACTCTCCCAGCCGCGCTCTTCAAGCTCCGGTTGCGAGCCGAACGCGGAAACGTAGCCGAGGCACAAATAGGCGACGGGGATTACGGATTCGGGAATCCCGAGAATGCCGCGGAGGACGTCGAGATCGAGGATGCTGACCCATCCCGCGCCCAAACCCTCCGCGCGGGCGGCGAGCCAGAGATTCTGAACCGCGCAGACGGTCGAGTAAACGACGGTGTCGGGGACCGTTTGACGGCCGAGACCGGCGCCTTTCGCACGGCTAGGATCGCAGGTGATGCAGAGATTGATAGGCGCGTCCAGAATCGCGGCGAGCTTCAGGTTGTTATAAAGCTCGCGGCGGCTGCCCGAGTAGAGAGAAGAAGCGGCGGCGTTGGCGCGCTCGAAATTTTCCTGAACGGCGCGGCGAATCGAAGAATCGCGAATCACGATGAAGTCCCACGGCTGCATGAATCCGACCGACGGCGCGTGATGCGCGGCGTCCAGAATGCGCGCGAGGATCGCGTCGGGGACAGGATCGGGAAGGAAGCGGGAGCGCACGTCGCGGCGTTCGTGGATGGCGCGATACAGGCCGCGCCGCTCGGCTTCCGAAAAATCCATGATGAATCGGAGGCGACCGCTATTTTGTGCTGGCTCCGCGGCCTCTGCCGCCTTTGGCGCCGCTGAGTCTCGCGATGGCCTGTTTCGCCGGGTTGGCGTAGTCGTTGGCCGGATACTTGGCGACGAACTCCCGATAGGTGGTGAGGGCTTCCGCCTTGTGGCCGCCTTTCTCCAGAGCCACACCCTTCTGGTATAGCGCGTCCTGAGACTTATCGTTTCCTGGATAGGTATCGATTACTTTTTGGAAGGCCTCAGCCGCGCCATCGAAGTCATTCCCATGCAGGGAAATCATTCCGAGATCGTACCCGGCAGTGGGGGCATAGGTGTCGTTCGGAAAATAGCGGATGAAGTTGGCGAGCTCAGTCTGCGCGGTGTCGTAATAGCCGCGCTCATAATCCCGGCGCGCATCTTCCCACAAGCCCGTGTTCGTGATTCCCGGAGGGATCGCGTTGACGGAAGCGTCGGGTCCAGCACCCGGGGCCGGAGGCGGAGCCGGAAGCGGCTGATTGATGGTGCTGACCTTATCGGAAATATCTTTGAGCTGCCGGTCGAGCGAATCGAAGCGGCGGTTCATCTGGGCGATGGTGGCGGAGAGCGCGTCCATGCTCTTGGAGAGCGCGTCCATTTGAGTGGCGAGCGGCGAAACCGACGCGGTAATGCTGTGCTGCTGGTCGGCAATGCTGTTAGTCAACGTGGCGGCCAAGCTTTTCTGAAGCGCCGACATTTCCTGCGCGACTTGCGCGGAGGAGGCGGCGCTTTGCTGAATGAACTGCTTCATCGCTTCGGCCTGATCGGCCTGCGCCTTTTGCAGATTCCTGACTTGCTCCGACAGGGAGCCTACATCGCGCGAGATTTCGAGCAGTTCGTCATCCTTCTTGTCGGCGGGCGCTAAGGCCGGACCAGCGACCAGCGCCAGCACCAGCAGGCGGAGTGAGTTTCGCATCAGTCTTGACCTCCTACTTCGATCCTCAATCAAAAACCTCTTCGAGTCAAAAAGGGAGGGCGGAAAGACTCACCGCCCTCCGATCCGATTACTGTGCCGGCGCAAGATGAGCGCGCCGGTTGCGCTGGTAGCAATCCTCACTGGTCTCGGTGCAAACAGGACGCTCCTTACCGTAGCTGATGATGCGGATGCGGTTCTCGGGAAGGCCGAGGCCGACCAGGAAATCCTTGGCGGAGGTGGCGCGGCGGTCGCCCAAGCCGAGGTTATATTCGGCGGAGCCGCGCTCATCGCAATGTCCCTCAATCACCACGCTGAAATTGGGATCGGCCGCGAAGATGCGCCGCAATAGATCGGCATCGCGAGTTAGCGATTGACGGGCATCGTCGCGGATGTCGCTTTTGTCGTAGTCGAAATAGGCGTCCTGGGCGTCGCGGCTCAACATCTCGGCTCCGGAAATGGTTGGCGCGGGCGGCGGAGGAGGCGGAGGCGGCGCGGGGGCGTTCACGGTCACGGTGACGGAACGCATATCGCTGCCCCCCGCGCTGCGCGCGGTAAGCGTGTAAGTCGTGGAGTTGGTTGGGAAAACCTGGCGAGTGCCATTCGCCGCGACCGAGCCGAGCGTCTGATCGATGGAGATGTCGGTCGCGTTTGCTACGGACCAGCTAAGGGTCGCGGACTGGCCGCGTTCGATGGTCGCCGGCTCCGCCGTAAAGCTGTTGATTCTCGCGGCTTGCGGCTTCGGAGGGGGAGGCGGTGGCGGAGGCGGGGCTGCCGTTGTAGGAGCCGGTGGCGGCGGGGGCGGCGGCGCCGGAGCTTTTTTCTTACAGCCGGCGGCCGCGAATAATAGGATCGCGCAAAACACCGCGGTGTTCAGGGTTCTCTTGTTCAAGTTCATTCTCGATTCTTGGCCTCCTCAGGCTTTTGCAACCGCTTGAAATCCCTAGTTTATCCCTTTCGTCCACATGGGTTGGGCGTTGTTGCCCTGGGTGCCCTGCGTTGTCAACTGCCGCACATGAGTGCCGTCGGCGAGCATGGTGAAGATTTGGATGGAACGGCCGCGCTTGGAGGAATACACGATGTGCAAACCGTCCGGCGCCCAGCTTGGATTCTCGTTATCTCCCGTATCGTGAGTTAACTGAATGTACTGGTGCGAGACCACATCCATGATGAAGATGTTGAACTGCCCGTACTCATAGCCCCGCGTCCAAGAGAAAGCAACCCATTGGCCATCGGGGCGCCAAGAGGGATTTGCAACGTCGCCCTCGCCCGAGGTGAGCATTTCCGCGCTACCGCCGTCGATCCCCATTTTCCAGAGCTGAGGATGGCCGGTGCGGCCGGAGATGAAAACCAGGTCGGAACCGGTTTTAGGATTGACCCTGGGCTCCTCATCGATCGCAGAAATGTGCGAAATCCGCGTTAGATCGGTCCCCTGGAGGTTCGACATGTAGATGTTCTCGTCTTTGTCGTTGCTGATCTTCGTACCGAACAGGATATGCTTACCGTCGGGTGTGAACTCAGGCGTCGCGACGATTGAGGATGGCTGGTTGTAGAACGTCAGTTTCTTTCCGGTTTCGAGCGATTGGAGAAGAATAATCGGCGTCCCATCGAAGATATGCCCATCGCGAATGCTCTGCGGAATCTGGGCGAACGCGAGTGTCTTCCCATCGGGAGATACTACCGGATCCATCGAATCGCCTTTGTAGAAGGTCACTTGGTGCTGATTGGAGCCGTCGTAGTCCATCGACCAAACTTCTTTGATCGGGACCTTTTTCCCGTCGGGCGCGACAAGAGGCCCGGTGCGGTCGGAGACGAAGTAGATCTTGGTTCCGGAAAGGGTCTTGCCGCCGAACTGCGCGAGAATATCGGCCGCATACTGCCGCGCCACGTCTTTCGCTCCGTTTTCATCGAGCGAGCTGATGTAGCGCTTGGAGAATAACGTCG
>JASHRP010000271.1 GCA_030037375.1 Bryobacteraceae bacterium
AGGACTTCATCGGGCTGGAGCCGAAGTCACCGTCTGCTTGGGAGGAATCGGCATGGTTTTCAGCTTCTTTTGATACTCCGGATACATCGTCTCCGGGCCGCCCAGAGCGGCCTCGGCCGGAATTCCGTACTTCGCGGCGAACTCCGTCTTGAACGGATTCTCGCCTGGCATGAAGCTGGGGACTTCGCCCTGCTTGCGGCCGGGGGCTTCGTCCACGTATTCGCATGGCCATAGCCAGCCGTTGCCGCTATCCCAGTTAGGATTGGAATTGGTGTTCAAGACGTAATCCTGGCTCTTGACCAGCGGCTCCGCGAGGTAAATCGGATCGTTTACGACGGTAACGTGGGTCAGATTATTTCCGTGGCGGATGAAGTGTTCGGTCAGCGTGATCATGTCGCTGGATGGGATGCCATTGCGCCGGTGCCAGCCCTGCTTGATGTGCGTGGTATAGACCGTAAGAATGTTGCCGTCCCAGTGCCCGGTCGAGAACCCCATCCACGTGTGCGCGGCGTAATCCGGCGGATGCGGACGATTATCCATCCAGATGGTCCGGTTCTGTTCATACGTGCTGCTGTAGTTGTGAATCGCGACTAGCGCCTGGGTTTGAGGATCGCGCTCCTCCCAAATCCGAAGTTGCAGCGGGCCGCGATAGATATAGGCGACCGTGTGCACCTGGCATTGATGTTCCTGTAGAGTCAGACGGTCCGGATCCCAGCTCAGGGCCCATTGGCGCGCAGCCGGGTTAATCGGAATGCCGAGATAGTCCACCAGGTCGGGGCCAGGACCGCGCTCCGGAGCGTCTTCGCTGAATTGCGGATTCCAGCTTCCAGAGAGATCGAGTTGGCCAAAGGCTGGGATGGCGATCATCCCGCTCAAAACCAGCGCCGGAGCCCAATTCCATAGATGCATACAGCAATCACATTGTAGCGCTGCTCGCGAGTGCGGCGATCTAGGGCGCGGGCGGTATTTTCGTGTATTCTGAAACCAGACCCCGAATGGCCGCGCGAACCGGCGAGTCAATCCCTTGGGAACCGGAGCTGAACGAGTCCCCCGGACCGTTGCCTTTCGAACCCCTGCCCGGTTTTCTGAACGATCCCGCGCACGATGACACCGAATCCGCCAAGTGTCACGGCAAGCGGATCGGCATTCTCATCGTCACCTATAACGCGGTCACCACCTTGACCAAGGTGCTGAAGCGCATCACGCCGAACGTGTGGGCGAACGTCGAGGAGATCGCGGTGTTCGACGACGCGAGTCAGGACTCCACCTATGAGCTCGCCATGGGGATCAAGACCCTGCGAAAGCTCCCCAAGTTGGTGGTCCTCAAGCACGAGCGTAACCTGGGCTACGGCGGAAATCAGAAGGCCGGATACAGGTACTTCATGGAGAAAGGCTTCGACGTTGTAGTGCTGCTCCACGGCGACGGCCAGTATGCTCCCGAGATTTTAGCGACGCTCTACCATCCGATCGTGACTGGCGAGGCGGATGCGGTTTTCGGGTCGCGGATGATGAAGACCTACGGGGGCCCGCTTAAAGGCGGAATGCCGCTGTACAAGTACCTGGGCAACCGGATTCTTTCGGTTTTTGAGAACGCCGCCCTCGGCCTGAATCTTACCGAGTTTCACAGCGGCTATCGCGCCTACAGCCTCGCTGCTCTGCGCAAGATCGCGCTGACGAACATGACCGATGACTTCCATTTCGATACGGAGATCATCATCAAGCTCCACCATCAGGGATTCCGCATCGCCGAGGTGCCCATCCCGACTTATTACGGCAACGAAATATGCTACGTCAACGGGATGAAGTACGCCCGCGACGTCTTCCGCGCGGTAAGCCGTTACAAGCGCACGTCACGAGGCCTGGCGCGGTCAGCGGAATTCGCCGAGTACTTCGTTCACTATCCGATCAAGCGCAGCCGTTATTCGAGCCATGAGTACGTCAGGCGAATGGCCGGTACCGATCAGGACATCCTGGATGTCGGCGCGGGCGGAGGCGATTTCGCCGCAGAGTTGAAAAAGGGCGGCAATCGCGTGACTGGCGTCGACATTCTGCCGGATGCCTTGAATCACGCGGCGTTCGAGCGCTATTTCAGCGCCGATCTGGACGAAGGTCTCACGCGGGTCGCGGCGGCCCTGGGCGGGAAGCGTTTCGATCGCGTCTTATTGCTCGACATTCTCGAGCACCTGCGCTCTCCCACACGAATCCTCAGAGAGTGCGGCGAATTGCTCAAGCGCGAAGGCGAGCTGATTGTTTCGCTCCCGAACGCGGCCAACATCACGGTGCGGATCATGGTGCTGTTCGGGCGGTTCAATTATACCGAGCGCGGCATCCTGGACCGGACGCACCTGCATTTCTTCACGCGAAAAACCGCGCGGCAGTTGCTCGAGGAGAACGGCTACTCAATCGTGGAAGAACACGCGACGATCATGCCCGTGGAGTTAGTGCTCGGGCTGGCTCCGGAGGGCCTGCTGATGCGGATGATCGCGACGTTGCTCGCGGGCATCACGCGTGTTATGCCGGGACTGTTCGGATACCAGACTGTTCTGGCCGCCCGTCCATCTTTTGAGTAACTCGCCGGCACAACGGAGCCTGGCCCGGTGGAGCGCTCAGAGTTGCTCTCCTTCCCTGAGGGCCGGTCCGGCCGTGTGCCAGCCTCTAAGTAACTGAGGCGCGGCTAATTCTGCGCCCTCTGGCGCTGATACGGATGATCGATGTACTTCTGCGCCTCCGCCTGCGCGCTGTAGCTATCGTCCTTGGTGCGGAGGGCTTGCCGATACTCGTTCAAAGCGCGTTCGCGCTGGTCGCTGATGTCGTAGATCCAGCCCAGGTGGATGTCCGACCAGACCTCCGTCCATTTGGGAGTGAGGTCACCGGTAAGGGCTTCATGAAACGCGCTTGCGGCGGCGGTCCAGTTGGACTCCAGGAAGTACACCTCGCCGATCCGGTACTGCGCGAGCGAGCTGTTCTTGACCACGTCGAGCGCCTTTTGATATTCGGCCAGCGCCTGCTGATATTCGCCGACCTCCACGTGTTGCTCGCCCTTGCGGATCGCGACCTCCACGCGCATGGCCTTGTCGAATTTGAGGAGTTTTCCCTTGGGATCGAGCGTCACTCCGTCGGGCCTTGGCTTGCCGAACGTGTCCACTGAGAATTCGGAGGACGTTCCCACCACCTCGATTTGTTTATCCTCCGGATTGCCATCGGTTTCGATGTGCAGAGTCACCGGCATGCGGAACAGATCCAGATCCTGATTGACCGTTCCCATGATGCGGAATCCGGGCTGAGCCTCGCCGCCAGCGCCAACGTGCGCATCGCGCACGCGCAGCATGGTCCACTTCATGCTGAACTCCGGCGCGCCGCTCGATTCGATCCACTGCTGGAAGAAGTAGTTCAAGCTGGAGCCGTAGATTTCTTCGGCGGTCTTGTGAAAATCGTCGGTGGTGATGGATTTCCACGCGAATCGCTGGGGCACGGTGATCAGCAGCTTCATGAAGTCCTGATCGCCCATGACGCCGCGAAGCATGTTCAGCACGGCCGCACCCTTGCCGGCCGTCAGAGCCCAAAATTCCGGCGAATAATCTTCCAGGCGGGCGGTTTGAATCAAAGGCGGCTGATCCACGGTCAACGCGGTGACGTAGGTGTCGTGAACTTCCGTCTCCATCGCGCCGGAGCCGTTGACGTGCTCGACATATAGAATCTCGGAGTAGCGCGCCATGCCGTTTTCGATCCACAGGTGATTGCGCGAGGCCGGCGAAACCTTATCCTCCCACCACTGCCGCGACACTTCATTCGCCACCAGCTTCATGTTGACGCTGCCGCCAATCCCTTTAGGCGATAGAAACACCAGTCCGGGAGCGGCATACCCGTTGGGCGCACCGGCTTCCGTCTCAATGACGGCTAGATTGGGCGTATAGGGGACGCCGTAAGTGTCGGTGAAGAACGTCATGGCGCGGCCGAACTCGTCACCGTAGGCGCCGGCCATGTTGGCCGAGTCGCGAAAGTGGAACGTCGTCGCAACGCCGCCGGAAGTAATGGTGTTGCCGGAATCGCTTTTTACCACAGCCAAGCTGCCGGGAAACGACGCATCGGGAAATCTCCAGCGCATCGCGACCATGCCATCCGGAGCGGCTTCATTCGATTCAGTGCCGCTGGCCACGACTTTGTAACCCATCGGCACCGTAACTTTAATGTCCGCCGCAAACCGGTCCACGGTGTATTCGTTTACCGGGAACCATCGGGCGGGATACATGAGATAAGCCACGTCCGGATGAATCGCGGCGAACCTGACACCAGACACAGGCGAGTCTTCATCTCCCGTCAGCCTGCCGCCGTAGACAAACGTCAGCGCGCCTTGCTGGCCCCGTGCGATTGGTTGCGGCAGCGTTAGGCGGACACTCGAGTCCTGCTGTAGCCGCGACGCCTGAATCTGATGGTCCTGATCGTCGGCGACTTTCTCAAGATTCAGGGCATTGTTCAGCTCGAAGGAAACCGCGGTTACGTCGTCAATTGCGGTAAAGCGGACCTTCACGGTCGCCGCCAGCGTCTGCGCCATCGGATCGATGCGCAGATCCATCGCATAATCCTGGACGTCGATGCGCCCTTGACGGGTTTGCCCGAACGCCGCGGCGCCCAGCGCCAGCGTGGCAACCGCAATCAGGCCGCTATTCGCGACGCCCGGCAAGGCTCTCGTTCGATGCACGCTTCCCATACTTCTCGGTTTCAAGCCACAACCTCTCAATCCAATCGGCCGCGATCTCCATGGGGTCGCGGTCGCTTCTCAACCCATTGGCAACCTCGGCCAGCCGGTCCCGCATGGCTGCCCGTTTCGCGCTATCATCCAACAGATCCATGGCCTCGGCGGCGATCCGTTCCGAGGTCATCTCGCTCTGCACCAGCTCCGGGACAATGCGGCGGCCGGCCAGCAGATTCGCCATGCAAAACTGCGGAGCCTTTACCAACCATCTTCCCAATATCCAACTTAACGCGTTTACCCGATAAAAGGTCACCATGGGAACGCCCAGGAGCGCTGCCTCAACCGTTACGGTTCCGAGGGCGGTCAAAGCCAGCTCCGCCTGAGCGAGCACGTCCCAGGTGAAACCTTCAGTTACTTGGATGGACTCCAAGCGGATGCGTTCCCTGAAACTTGCCGCGTCTGCCCCGAAACCGGGCGGGAGAGCCAGAATCGGCGTAACTGCATGATGCTGACGGATCTTGCGGATGACGTCCAGGAGGATCGGAAGGTGCCGCTCGACTACACCGTGGCGGCTTCCCGGAAGCACCGCGAGGATTCGCGACTCCACGGGGATACCGAACTTCGCGCAGAATTCGCTGCGGGTAAGGGCAGGCTTGACGATGCGCGCCAATGGGTGACCGATATAAGTCGTCGGAATGCCGCGAGCCTCAAAGAAATCCCGCTCGAAGGGGAAGATACAGAGAAGCCGGTTGAGCGTCGGGCGCATTACCCGCGTGCGACCCTGCCGCCAAGCCCATGCTTGTGGCGCGATCAGGTACGCTACAGGTACGTTCAGGCGGCGTAAATGCCGAGCCAGTCGCAGATTGAAGTCAGGTGCGTCGGTCAGAATCGCGATCTCCGGATGCTCCTTTGGAATCGCGCGCACCAGCCTGCGGAACTGACCCAGAATACGGGGGATATGGCGGACGACCTCGACCAAACCGACCACCGCGATTGACCGCATATCAATTGTCGGGCGGACACCGGCTTCTTGCATGCGTGGTCCGGCGCAGCCGAAGAACTCGGCTTCGGGATGTCGCGCGCGAAGAGCGCGAACAACAGCGGCCGCGTACAAGTCACCCGAGGCTTCTCCGGCCGAGATCAGTACCCGCATAAAACCGCCTGAGTCAGAGCGTAGGCGAGTCGTTCCCCAGCATCGCGTGGCGGACGATCCGTATCGGCGGGAATCCCTGCTTCAGGAAATTATCGTGGAACTCCTGCAGCGAAAATTGCGCGCCCTTCAGCTTCTTATAGTCCTCGCGCAGCTTCAGGATTTGCAGCTTGCCGAGCGTGTAGTAAAGGTAGGTCGGGTCGGATGTGCCGCGCTTGGTTTCTTTGATCGCGCCCTCATGCGGCTGAAAGCCTTCTTTTTCGAAGAACTCGACACCTTGATCGAAGGTGCGCTTGCCGGTGTGCATTTCGATACCGACGATAAAACGTGCGTTGCGTAACAGGGCGTCCTGCAACTGGCCGAGGCGCATGCGCGGATCGCCATTGGCATAGCCCTCGTCGAGCATCATCTGCTCGCAATAGTGCGCCCATCCTTCCGCGTTCGAATTGGCTCCCAGTAGTTTCCGGACTTTCGAGTTGAGCTTCTGCACCCACAAGAATTGCACGTAGTGGCCGGGATAGGCCTCGTGGACCGACGTGCTCAATACCGTGCCGCGGTTGAAGCTGTGCATGTAATCTTCGATCTGGTCGGGAGTCCAGCTTTTTTCCGGCAGCGTGACATTGAAGAATGCTTCCTTGGCGACGGTTTCATACGGCCCGGGCGTATCCATCGAAGCGAACGTGAGGGCGCGCATGAACGGGGGCGTTTCTTCCAGGATCGGCAGCACCGTCGAGGGAATCGTGACAATCTTTTTCGCGACGATAAACTCGCGGAGCTTCGAGACCGTGTCTCGGAATGAGGCAAGCAGATCGCCGGGCGCGGGATGGTCGCGTTCCAGTTCATCGAGAACTTGCTGAGGAGTCTTGTTGGGGTCGATCTTCGCCGCGGTCTCCCGAAGCGCCTTTTGGTTCTCGCGCAGATTCGCGTAGCCGATTTCGAGGAGCCGGTCGAGCGGAATATCGACCATCTCTTCGTACAGAAGTTTTTTCGAGAAGTTCGCGGCGCCGAGCCGGAAGTCGCCGTTCGACCGGGGCAGAAGATCGTTTTTGAGGTACGTTTCGTATTGTTCGAGCGCGGTGATGACGGCCTGATTGGAAGCCTTGAAATCGGCCAGCAGCTTCGCGTCTTTCACATCCTTGAACGCCAGCGGTACGTCGTTCTTGAAAAAGTCGATGTTCCCGGGAAGCTGTTCGATCGCAATTTCGGTGTAGATGCGCGGAGGGTTCCTGAGGTTCGCCCGCGCGTCGAGCAGTACGCCGGTCATGCGGCGCTCGCGCTCGATCAGCGATTTCAAACGCGCCTCCGGCGGCGCAAACTTGCGGCTCATGATGGTGAACGCGCTGCTGGCCACGCCGCTCGAATAGTTGTCGGGATTTTTCTCCCATTGACGATTGACCTCAAGTTCCAGTAAGGTTGCGCGGATGTAGCTCAGCACGAGATCGCGATCGTCGCTTGGCGGAAGCTTGTCGAACTGCGAGCCCCACTCCTGCAACTGCTGGACGCGTTTCATCACCCCGGCTCTTGAGTAATCCTCCAACTGGCCGTCGTATTTGTGGATTCCGGAGGAGGTGGCGATGGTCGGGTTGTTGGGGAAATAATATTCGTCGAAGAAGCGATCGTAGATCGATTGCGCCATCATCAAGGAGTGCCCGCCGAAGCCAGCCAGCATGACGATCGGGAGATATTTCACAGTTCCCACTTTACAATGATAGGGTGACCGCGAATGGTGGGGTGGCCGTGACGGAACAGATCGAGTACATCAAGAAAGGCATGGTGGAGATCATCCGCGAGGAGGATCTGAAGGCCCGGCTGGAGCAGTGCGCAAGAGAAGGGCGGCCGCTGCGGGTGAAGGCGGGTTTCGATCCGACGGCTCCTGATCTGCACGTCGGCCACACGGTGCTGCTGAGGAAGCTGAAACATTTTCAGGATCTAGGGCACACAGTCATTTTCCTGATCGGCGACATGACCGGCATGATCGGAGACCCGACCGGCCGCAACATCACCCGGCCTCCGATGACGCGGGAGCAGATCAACCAGAACGCGGAGACTTACAAGTCGCAAGTCTTCAAGATCCTGCATCCGGACAAGACGGAGATTCGTTTCAACAGCGAATGGATGGATCCGATGAAATTCGAGGATGTCATCCGGCTGTGCGGGAAGTATACCGTGGCTCGAATTTTAGAGCGCGACGACTTCGCGAAGCGCTACAAAGAAGGCAGCCCGATCTCGATGCACGAGATTCTCTATCCGCTGGTGCAGGGCTACGATTCGGTGGCTCTCAAGTGCGACGTCGAAATGGGTGGCACGGATCAACGGTTCAATCTACTGGTCGGCCGCGACCTGCAGCGCGACTTCGGGCAGGCGCCGCAGATTGTCGCCACGACTCCGC
>JASHRP010000272.1 GCA_030037375.1 Bryobacteraceae bacterium
CCGCTGAGCCTGCCCCGCCGCCTGCGCCGTCCACGCCGATCCCTGCTGGCGCGGTCAGAGTCGGCGGTAACGTCCAGGCTACTAAGCTGGTCACGAAAGTCACGCCCGTGTATCCGCCGATCGCCAAGCAAGCGAAGATTCAAGGTACGGTGGAGCTTCAGGCGGTGATTGCCGCGGACGGGACGGTCGCCAATCTCACCTTAGTGTCCACCACGTCGCCGCTACTGGTGCAGAACGCGATGGAGGCCGTGAGGCAGTGGGTCTACGCGCCGACCTTGCTCAACGGCCAGCCGGTGCAGGTTGTGACCAACGTCATGATAAACTTCGCGCTCAACTAAGAAATCATCTCTCGCGCTGAAGTGGAGCCTCGGTAGCGCGGGTGAAGAATGGCCGCGAGGCTCCGCTACCATGAAAACCCCGAATCGTCTGGCGCTGGCGGTTGTTCTGGCCCTGGTTATCGCGTCACTGAGTCTGGCGCAAAGTCCGCCGAAAAAATCCTACACGTTTCACGGCAAGGTGATTTCGGTCGACAAAAGCGCCAAAACGTTGAATATCGATGGCGAAAAGGTCGAAGGCTGGATGGCTGCCGTGACCATGAACTACAAGTCGATGACCCGTCAGTTGTGGACAAGCTGGGTAGTGCGGTCTTAGCGGGGGGATGATAGAATGATGCGCTGTAAATCCTGCCTTACGATCAACGCAAATACCGCAACGCGTTTATGTCGTCTTCGCGGCTGAGATGGTTCCACAGACAATAGAGGCTCTGATCCAAGCGCTTTCGAATTTGGCTCAGCAACGCGTGCCCGAGATATATATCGCGCTATCAACTCCCGGAGGTAGCGTGATGCATGGCATTACGCTCTACAACTTTCTCAGGGGTGTGCCATTTAAACTGGATCATACACAACATTGGGAATGTCGATTCGATTGGGAATGCGGTGTTTCTTGGGGTTTAGATGAAGATATGCATGTGCGCACTCCACGTTTATGTTTCATGGAGTGGGAACCGATAGACCGGCTAGCCGCTTTGAGGAGAAGCTACTCCGCGAGTTGCTCGATAGTGTCGAAAGCGACCAGCGCCGGATCGGTACGATCATTACCGAATGGACTTGCCCCCATTTTGAGACAGCGTCAGCGCTGCGCTCACTAGCGCGAAAACGATTATCGACTTAGCTACGAGCGCCAACAACCGGCAACTGGCGATGAAGATTAGCGCCGAAGTCGCCAACCTTCAGGGCAAGCTAATCGATGTTCAGCAGCAGGCCCTTACCCTTCAGCAGGAAAATCAAGACCGCAAAGCTGAGGTGGCTGAAACTCAAAGTGAAGCTAGCCGAAACTGTCCAAGCAGAGCCATGTCAGAAGTGTCTTAAGAGAGGCTGGCACGTTGAATGGAGCGGCCCGGCCCCCCTGATTCGAACACCTTGGGGTACGGCAACGTTTATACCGGTGCAGCTTCTGCGGGTTAGAAGAGGCGCAGTCGGTCGTTATGAAGAGGTAGCGCCGCACAGCGTTCGCCGCGCGAACGGGAACTGACGCATTGCTTTCAATTGGCACGCATTTGTGCACACAAAGGTCATTTGCAAAAGGCAGGCCGCATAGTAGGCATCAAGTAACTGGCTTAGTTTCAAAAGCTTATGGTGCCCGGGGTGGGACTTGAACCCACACTCTCCTTGCGGAAAAAGGGATTTTAAGTCCCTTGCGTCTGCCGATTTCGCCACCCGGGCCTATGAAAAATTTTATTTCGAGAGTCCATCGCCGGTGCTTGGCCCCATCAGCTTCATGATAGTGAATACATCCGCTCCTGTCTCGCCCGTACGGACCCGGCGCGTCTTTGAGTTGTACCATGGAGCCGGTGGAAGTGTCTGAGAACAAGGTGAGAACTCGTCCCCCGTTGCTATTTAGCATCGCGAAGGACATGGAAAGGAAAAAGGTCCGTGGTAGCACAAAGTTACTGCGGATCTTGAAGTGCGCCGGCTATCTTGACCGGCCAGTGGACTACCGGCTCGGTAATGGCATCGAGCTTCGCGTACCGATAGCTCGGAACGAATATGACGCCACAGACTTAGCCGAATATGAGTCTGACTTGGTCGCCTCGCTCACAAGGGAGGCCCGCGGTCTCCCTGAGAAGATCACGTTAATCGATGTAGGGGCGGATATCGGCCTATTCAGCCTTAAGGTTCTCGCCAATTGCGGGGGGATCTCCCGGGTACTCGCATTTGAGCCGAATAGGGACGGCTATCCATGGCTGAGAACCAATCTGTCGCGCCTGCCGAAGCAGATTCGCGCGCAGGCAATTCCGCTAGCGGTCGCCGATTTTGAAGGACAGGGAAGGCTAGCGGCTCCGGAAGAACGTTTCGCTATCCACGATGTGAATCATACGCAGTACTATCTGGAATCCGGCGGCGGCGGCCCAATTCCCGTGACGACGCTGGACGCTTTGGACCTGCCCGCGCGGTCGAGTTTAATCATAAAAATCGATGTCGAAGGTGGCGAACTGTCGGTCCTGCGCGGCGCGAGGAAAACGATTGCTGAGGCGGCGGCTTGCCTTATCGTCTTCGAAGCCCACCCGCTGGTGGCGCAACGAACCGGTATCGACCCGGTTGAGTGTCTGCGGTTTCTGGCTACCATACGCCCTTTTCAGGCCGTTGCGGCGGAGAATGGCCAGTCCATCGGCGTGGATCGCCCGCTCTTCGATCAATTGCCCCCGACCCGGGTTTACAACCTGATCGCCAGGTCGCGGTAGGAAGCGAAGAGGTTCGCCCCGACTCAGGGCTTCATCGGTGAGGACTTGTCGCGTTGCCCTCATAGGTGCCCGTACCGGGACCCGGCAGTTCATCAGCGCGTGGGCCAGTGTAGCGAACCACTTGAAGCCCGGTCTTGTTATCTAGAATATAGATCAGGCCATCCTTGAAAACCGGATATGTGCGGGCGATTCCGTGCGGAAGCGTCAGCGCGTATCCTACTTCCCGGGGAGTTTGTGGAACCGAGATATCGATCGCGCGAAGGCCATGCGCGTACCACGTGTTGAATACGAGATTCTTGAACACTGTCGGATTGTGATTCTGCTGGGCGCCGATCTGATAGCCGGGACGATTGGGTTGATTGAGACAAACGTCTAATTGATTGTCCGGAATCGAAAAGGCCCCGATCATTATTGGCGTTATTTCCGACTCCACTGACATCATCCGGGCGTAATTCAACGGACAGCCTCCATTTTCGTCGGTAATCCAAACATAGGCCGGAAGGCCCTTGGTATTTCCCTTCACCTGCGCGGGACGGTTCGGAACGAACACGGCGCTATGTGTCCCGGTGGGAGTGGCGTTGACCGGCGGGTAAACATCGAAACGTGAGCGGGTGAGCAGAACCAAGTAGCGCTCGACTTTTGCTTCTGGCGATCCGTCGGATGCCAGCATGGCTTTCATTCCGGGGTCGTCGTTTACCACCATGTGGAGGCAATCATTCGCGAGCGCGGGAAGTTTGGAGGCATCGATTTTGCCGCCGGCGGAGACAATCGTCGAGCGAGCGTTGCAGCCGGCTGTTCCCGCCGCCAATTCCGAATTCTTGTGGTGCGCGATCGCTTCAGAGTTCAGAATGTAGAATCCCGCGGTGGTGCCGGCTACGTAAACACGCTCGCCGTTGTCCAAGATGGAGATGGAGTGCAGCCGGTTTTGCTCATTATTTTGGAAATTCGCCGCCCGGCCCGCGAGGTTCTTGTTATTGCTGAAATCGAGAAAGCGGCCATCCGAAAAAAGACCGGTCGCATCGGGCTTTTCATTCACCGGAGGCCCGCCCACCTCTTGCAGCGTGAACGTCCCCAAAGCCTTGGCCTTCGGCAGCATCTCGCCTGTGTCCTCGTCGGTTACCGCCAGCGCTGTCAAATCCGCTGTCTTGAGACCCGGATGATCGGGATCAGGCAGACCTGAAGTCCAGTTCGTCACATAAGCGACAACGCGATTCGTGTTTGCCGGATCGTGCCAAAGGTAGAACTCATGGGATTGGCCGTGAAAATCGAAGACCTCGCTCTTCGACGCCGGCAGGCAGGTATTCATGTCGATCGCATACGCTTCGAACCAGCCGATTTGGTTGGTTCCCCCGTTGCGGAGCAGGATGTAGCGGTCTTCCCCCTTAGATGTTTTGTAGACAAGTGCTCTTAGCTCGCGATCATCGAAGCCCTGATTGCCCTCGACGTTAGCGGGAATCTCGCCGACCTGAACAGGCGGATCCTTCAGCGGGTTGGGTTGGATCTTGAAAATGTTAATCGCATGCCGGCGGCCGGCGCCGTTCTGATGACCAGCGAAGATGCAATTGCCGGCGATGCCGAGACCACGGCCGTCGCCCGCGCCGTCCAAATCGCCGCCTCTCCAGCCTCCCGTAGCGGGATCCTTTGTCGAAGGAACCGTAATCACCCAATGGACATGCTCGAAATTCCGAAAGAGATGCAAATCGTTTTCAAGCTTAGCGAAGCCCGCTCGGGCGTCTTCTTCAGAGGCCATGGGGTCTGGCTTGCCATCGCGGTTGACGCGGACCGAAGGCATCTCCCCGGTCGGGGTGGCAAAGGTCGATGGCTGGCAGCCAGCCGGGTCCTTCGAATAGTCGACGCACTCGGCGAAAGCGGAACCGCTCAACGCCACAACGCCAATCGCCAGCAGACAAACATTGATCCTTGAATTGATCGCCACGTGGATCTCCTGTACCAGAGGACTATACTCCGGCCCTGGCAACTTGTCAATGACTTACAAGCGTTGTTATTAGCGCCCGGCTGGCCAGTATGATATACTCCGTGCCGTAGCATCGCCTCCAGCTACGTCAGGGAGGAAAAAGTCATGAGGAAAAAGTCATACACGCCCGCCTTAATCGTGGCTATTTTATTGGCGGCCTCATCGGCAGTTCCGTTTCTCAAAAGCGCTTCCATAACCGGCACCGCTCCGAACGAAGATACCGCCTGGGTTTGTCCGATGCATCCGGAATACACAATGGATGTCGCGGGAATCTGCCCCCGCTGCGGGATGAAGCTGGTTCGCGCTGCTCCGTTCGATGTCCGCGATTACCGGCTGGATTTCCGCACCATTCCGGAGGTCGTGAAACCCGGCCAGAAGTTCACCATGCAGTTCAAGATGTTCCGCCCCGGAACCGGCGAACAGGTCAAGAAGTTTGAAGTGGTGCACGAGAAACAATTCCACCTGTTCGTCATTAGCGAAGACATGCAGTCGTTTCAGCACATCCACCCCGAAGAGCACGATGACGGCACGTGGACCATCGAGGCGACGGTGCCGAGAGAGGGCTACTACAAAGTCCTCTCCGATTTCATGCCTAGCGGCGGCGCTCCTCAGTTCCTCGCGCGTCCGCTTGTAACGGCGGGCTATTCGGGCGATCTGGCCGAGAGCAGCGCGCATTTGGTTCCCGACGCGCCGCTGGCGAAGAAGGCAGTGGAGGACATCACCGCGTCAGTAACCTACGATCCCGAGGTTTGCATGGCCGGCCTGTACTGCCATTTGAACTTCCACCTGACCGATACCGCAACCGGGCTTCCGGTAAGCGACCTTCAAACCTATCTTGGAGCGTTCGGCCATACGCTGATCATGAGCGAGGACATGGTTCAGTATGTTCACTCACATCCGCTCGACATTCTCGCGCAGCCCGATGACGACGGCGGCCCCCCGGTGTTCTTAATCCCGCCGGACGCGACGCCGGAGTACCTGGAGAAGATTCGTGGAGGGCCGGATGTCACTTTCGAAGGACTCATGCCAAAGCCAGGTCACTATCGCGCATGGACCCAATTCCGGCGCGGGGATAAGATCCATACCTTCGAGTTCACCTTCGACGCCGTTCCGCCAAAACAATAAGCGCAAATGAAGAAGGCTTTGCTGCTGTCTCTTGTAGTTTGCGCCTTGGGGATTTCTCACGGGACGCTCAACAATACGGTTTTGTTCGATCGCGAAATTGTTCGGATTTTGGATTCGCACTGCGTCATGTGTCACGCTGAAAAAGGACCTGCATTTCCGCTTGAGACTTATGAGCAGACTTGGCTGCAGATGCATCCGATCTATCTGGATGTAATTGCCCGCCACATGCCGCCTTGGCCGGCCGTTCCGGGCTACGGAATCTTCGCTAACGATAATGCTCTTACTCTGCGCGAGAATCAGTTCATTGTCTCCTGGGTGGAAGGCTTGGGTCCGCGGAACGCAGGGGCGGTATTCTCAAACACGGCGGCCGCCGGCGCCGAGCAGCCCGCGGAAGTACGAGCGCATACCGACTTCGGCCATTGGCAGTTCGGTGAACCACAGCTTACGCGCCCGCTGGCAGCGAATACAATCGAGGCGGGTCAAGCGAATCAAATTAAGCGGACGCCGGTCGATCTCGGGCTGACCGCGCCGCGCTGGCTGAGAGCGCTCGAGTACATGCCCGGAGACTACCGCGTGGCGCGGGCCGCGGTATTTACGATTCAAGAAACGGGCCAATGGGTAGGAAGCTGGACGCCGTGGTATGGATACCTGAGCCTGCCGAAAGGAACTGCAATTCGCCTTCCCGCCGGCGCCCACATAATGGCTGAGATTTACTATAAAGGCGGCAAGGAGCGAATAACGGATCAAGGCAAACTGGGCCTGACGTTCGCGCCGGAACCGGCGCCCAATGCGGTTTCCGATATCGTGCTCGACGCAAAAGCCATCGCGGCCGGGAGAGGCCCCGCGGGGAGGCTCCGCGGGGCGATCAGACTTACGGCTGAGACGCACATCGTCGCTCTTCGAACCGAAACCGCGGCGAATCTCAAATCGATTGAGGTATTCGCGCGGAAGCTGGATGGCGGTACAGAAGTGCTGCTTTATGCGAAGGACTTCCAGCCGGATTGGCCGACGCCATACATCTACAAGGACCCGGTCGTCCTGCCCAGCGGCGCTGAGCTAACGGTAACCGCATATCTTGCGAATCCAGACGGACCTCAAGCAGCCGCGGTTCGCCTGACAGCGAGCGTGTTTCACAAGGCGGGTGCGCAGCCGCCGCGCTAAGCCGCGAAAGTCTTAGAACGTGAATCTTGCGATCAGCGTTCCGCTGCGGCCGGTCAGCAGCGGCGAGCCGATGCCGGAACTCACGGCAGTGGGCGGATTGGCCGCCGCGGTCGCCGTGCCAGGGGTCGCGTAAGCCGCGATGACTCCGAAACCGCTCGTGTAGATGCCCTGTCCGTTCTTGGTCGGAGCGTTCTGCGGATTGGTTGTCGTTGGGTTCGGCATCAGGGTCCGGTTGAAGATATTGACGAACTCCCCGCGGATCTGGAAGTTGATTCGTTCCTTGATCCGGAAATTGCGGCTGATGTTCGCATTCTCGGTCGGGTGACGCGGGCCGCGGAAATTGCTGTAAAGTGTGCTTGCGGCGGGGCAGGTTGCGTTGGTGGGGCAGGGGGCCCAAGCGGCCGGATTCAGAACTTGCTGGTAATACGGATTGTAGCCGTGGATATTGTTGATATTGACGTTGTACAAAGGCTGGCCGGAAACGAGAGTATCTTCGCTAGTCAGGAAATTCGCGGTCGGGCTGACCGGCGGCGTGAGAAAGGCTCCGCTTTGATAAAGCGCGTAGCCGCCGATCTGCCAGCCGTTGGTAATGGCGTTCTCGACTTTATTGAAGAACGGCGCCTTCGGTACGGTGTAGGTGAAATTGAAAGTTAGCGATTGCGGCGGGATATTTTGTAACGCCCATGGATTGCCCTCCGGGTTAAAGAAGTCCTGGCGGGTGGGTCGGGTAAAGCCTTTGGCCCACGTGTACGCCCCGCCGGCTTGAAGCCCATGCGAGAGACGCTTGGTCGACTTCATCTGCAAGGAGTCGTATTTGGAGTTGCCGGTTGCGGACCCGGTGGGCTCGAGCGCTCCGAACTGCGGGAACGGGAGGATCGCGCCGCTCAGGGCAGTGCTGGTCGGGAAACCGGAATAGGGCAGCAGGTTGGTGATTCCTAACTTCGCCTCATTCTGAATAACCGACGCGGCGCTGATCGGCTGGCTTAGAAGCGCGCGATCGGCGTTGTTGTTATACGTTGAACTGGGGCAGACGCCCGCGCCAGTGGAGCAAGGACCGGTTCCGGGGTACGGATACAGCCCGTATTGCGCGTAGGTCGCGGGAGAGATTTCGCTCAGCTCTCCCAACGGGCCGCTGAGCCAGACGGCGCGGTTCCCCACGTAAGACGCCTCAATCGTGAAGTTCCGGGTGATCTCCCGCTGGATACCGATGCTCCACTGGTTGATGCGCGGGGGACGGTTCTGGTTCGCGTCAGGCATAAAAGCGCCCGCAGGCTGCCCTCCGACGGTACCCAACACCGGATAACGATTCGGATCGGTGACGGGCCAGGTGGGAGGAACAATCGCGTTGGGTGTTTCGATATTCACGAATTGAGATGCGGTGGGGACATAGGAAGGACTGTTCGCTGTCACAGGATAACTGCCGTTCGCGCCCACGGCGACTCCGGCGGCCCAGCCGGCCGCTGAGACGGAGGCAACCGGAGAATAAACAACGCCCCATCCGCCCCGCAGAACCGTCTTCGGATTGATTTGGTACGCCACGCCCAGCCTTGGGCCAATTCCGTATGGATAGCTGGCCTGGTAGAAGGCGCACCCGCACGTGCTGGCATAATCTGTCGCTCCCGGATGTCCGCCTGCGTTCGCGTTGGGGAGGGTCATATCGAATTGACCCAAGCGGCCATACTGCTCATGCGGGGCTGTGGCCAAATCCCAGCGCACGCCGTAATCGACCGTCAGCTTTCGCGTCACCTTCCATGAATCTTGCAGGAACATCGCCCACTGCTGGTAGCCCATGCGGTTGTCATAGAGCGGCGTCTGAGTGGTGGAGTTGTAATCGCCGAGCAGCCAGCTTGCGAAACCGAACCCGGTGGAGAATCCGTTCAGACTATTAGTCGCGGTAAACGGATCGGAAGTCGCATTGACCCCGGTCGCGAGCGTCACGCCCGAATAGATGATCTCCGGCGTGCCTTGCAGGTACAATTCGGCTCCTAGCTTGTAGGTGTGCTTGCCGCGGACCCAGGTCGTGTTCGCGTTGAAGGTTGGCTTGTCTTCGTGCCAAAGGTTCTGGAGTTGCGCGGTCGTTCCGACGGTTTGCATCCCGCCCTCGCCAGTGCAGGGATTGCCCCCGGTGCAGAGCCCGGTGATCGAGGGAAACTGACGGTCTTGGATAAAACCGCTAAGGCCGAACGAGGCCGGATCGAAGCTGATGAACGGCGCTTTATCGCTGAAGCGCGTGTAGTACATGCCGGCACCGAGATGCAATAGCAGCGTGGGAGTCAGCGTGCGATCGTAATTCAACCGTTCCACGCGGGTGTTGTAATAAGTGCCTCTATACTCGCCGATCTCCAGCGGCAGTCCATCGGCGGCGCCCAAGCCGGAAGAAAGCGGAGTTTGTGTATTGGTTTCCTGATAGTAAAAGGAGAGTTTGTCGTTGGTGTCGATATTGTGATCGATTTTGAATGACGGGATATCCGAGTATCGCTGGCCTGGAACAAGTCCCGCGTAATTGTTCGTCAGATTCCCATTCTGCGCCGTGGCCCCGAGCTTCTGAAAGAGATTCAGGAAGTTGACGGTGACTGGATCGAATCTGGTTGCGGGAATGATGTTGTTCGGAAACGGCATCGCGTAGCCCTGGCCGGTGAGCGCGCCGGAGGTTGCCACGCCGCGCGTCAGAGGATCAAAGATTTCGTTGGCATAGATTTTGTTGCCCAACGGATCCAGTTGCGCCGTAGGAACGCCGAGCGGCGTGGAGGGAACTCCGTAGGTCGCGCAGAGGCTGCAGTTTCCGTTCGCAGAGATCGCCGAGAAATTGCCGGTCAAATACGCGCTGGCGGGCACGGTGTCGCTAAATGAGTAGAGCGTGGTCTCGAGAAACTCCTCATAGTTGAAAAAAAAGAAACTCTTGTTGTGGCCGTTATAGATTTTCGGGATATAGATCGGGCCGCCGAGGGTTCCACCGAAGTCGTTACGGCGGTTTCTTGGCCGGAGCTTACCCACGCCGTTGGAATTCACGGTGAACGGATCGCCGGCGTTCAGATCTTCGTTGACGAAGTAGTCATAGCCGCTGCCGTGATACTGATTCGTGCCCGACTTCATATTGAAATTCATGAGCACGGCGCCAACGGTGCCGAATTCGGGGGCGTAATTGCTGGTCTGAAATGCGACTTCTTGAATCGCGTCCGCGCCCGGTTGCGCGCTTGCGCTATAGGCGGGCAAGATGTGCTGTGTCGCGTCCTGGCCCTCGATGCGGATGGACTCCGTGGCGCTTAGACCATTGAAGACCATCCCGTAATCCGGAACATAACTGCTCATACCTGGCAGCGCCTCGATCACGTTGAACGGATTCCGAAATCCGGCGACGCCCGCATTCGCCGTCCCGATTCCCATCAACGGAAGATCGTCGATTTGTTCCAGCGTGACGTTGTGAGCCAGTTCTCCGGTTTGGGTCGCAAGCAGAGTGGCTTCGGAAGTAACGGTCACCGAATCGGTGGCGTTGCCGATTTGCAGCGTGATGTCCTCGGGAAGCACCTGGGTAGCCGCCAGAGCGAGATGTTCGTGAGTGTAGGTCTTGAATCCCTGGACCTTAACGCTCAAGACATAGGTGCCAACGGGCAAGTCCGGAATCGAATAGTTTCCCGCGTTCGTCGCTACACCGCGGAAAACTACTCCGGTGTCAGTATTTCTAACCTCGACCGTGACTCCAGGGACAATCGCGCCTCCCTGATCGGTCACTGTACCCGTAATCGTTCCGCTGCCGACCTGTCCAAAAGCGGTCAGGCCAATCAAAAACAACAGACGACAACTTAGTCGCATCGCCCAGTCCCCCTAAGTCGCGCGAGACTTCGCCTCTCGGAAGGCCTCAACGCCAACCGAGTCCGATCAAGGTTACGGGACGAGATGTTATCCCAATTCGTGGATGGTGTCAATGGAAATTTTAATGACTAACACAAGCCACATTAATGCCAGTGGAGATCAAAAAATAAGTCCGTTGGAATATATGTTAGTTTATCGATAATCATAATATTAATTGCCGCCAATGTACTCGTCCATTTACTCGATCATCGGCGCCCGGAAAGCAGCCGCACGAGAACCTCAACCGCGCCGGACTCGACCGCTGGCCGTGCTACACTCACGGCTAGCAGGAGGAGTACACGTGCGGGTAAGGGCTTGGTCTCCATACATCTTCTGCGCGGCATTCGCGGCGGCCACGGCCCTGCTTCTTCCTTCATCCGTACCCGCCCAGACCCCGGAGCCGGCGCCGGAGGCAAACTTTCGCGCCAGCACCAACTTGGTGGTGATTCCGGTATCCGTCACCGACGCCTCCAACCGCTTTGTACTAGGGCTTCAGAAGGATGACTTCAAGCTTTTCGACGACGGCGTGGAACAAGCCGTGGCGCATTTCTCGGGTGAGGACGCCCCGCTCTCGGTCGGCTTGGCGTTCGATGAAAGCGGCAGCATGGACTACAAGCTCCGCACTTCGCGCGACGCGGCGGCCCAATTTCTGAAGACCATGAACGGAGACGATGAGACATTTCTCGTCGAGTTCAGCGACGCAGCCAAAGTGTCGGTGGGATTTACCTCGCATCCCGACGAGATTCAGACCGCGCTTAAGACGTCCCAGCCTGGCGGGCTCACGGCGATGTTGGATGCGGTGGATCTCGCTGTGAAGGAGATGAAGAAAGCGAAGAACCCGCGCAAAGCGATTGTCATCGTTTCCGACGGCGGCGACAACAACAGCAAGTACACCGCCGATCAGATCGAATCTCTGGTGCGGGAGGCTGACGTTCAGATCTACGCGATGGGTGTTTTCGAACCTGTCTTCGGCCTTGGCTTGAGCAAGGCCGAGATTTCAGGACCGAAGTTGTTGTCGGAAATTTCCCAGCAAACCGGCGGCCGAGCCTTCGCGGCCACCCTCTCGAGCGATCTGCCCGCGGTCGCAGCCAGGATCGCAATTGAGCTGCGCAATCAGTACGTGCTCGCCTACTATCCGAAGAACTCGGCGCGCGACGGCAAATACCACAAGGTCGAAATCAAGTTGACTCAGCCGAAGGGAATCTCCGCGCTCAAGGCACATTGGCGGCTTGGATATTACGCCCCTTCGGACAATTGAACGTTCGTCTGGAACCCGCTACGGCAGTTGCCGTAACTGCTTCGAAGACGCCGATTCCCAATGGGCGATCTGCCTGCGCCGGTGCGAGGGGGCGGTGCGCACTGCCTCGATGGACTGCTGAAAAGCTTCGCGAGCTCCGGCCTTATCGCGGAGCCGCGCAAGCGCGACTCCCAGCCAGTGCCATCCCTCGGGATCGAAATTCCTGCGATTCGTAAATTCGCGCAGAACGTCCCGCGCTTCATCGTCGCGCCCGAGATCGAGCAGCGTCGCGCCGGTTTCGCGCAGCACCTCGCTCTGCGCGATCCTGCTATCGATCGCGGCCGCGGCTTTCAGGTGCTCCAAGGCTTCGACAAAATTGCCTCGCGCGCGCAGCACCCGGCCTAATTGATACTGCGCCTCGGGCTCCTGCTTATCGATCGCCACCGCTTCCTCAAACCACTTTTGGGCCTGGGCGAAATCCCGGCGCTGCTGGTAAATCAATCCGAGCTGGTACCGCGCGTCCGCGTCTCGAAGATTGACAGTGGCCGTTTCAAACAATTTCCGCATCCTCTGGCGGGAACTCAATCCACCGCCAATCGAGCGCATCTCGGAGCCGATGCCCTGCCCGAACATGATGTAGAGGTAGTAGAGAACGAACGGCGACGCCAGAAAATACATCGCTCCCTGAATGAATGAGTACAGGTACAGTCCCCCGAATGCCGCAATCACAGCGACTACCGCTGTCCCGATCGCGCGGCCGAAACTTGTTCCCGAAACTGTGCGAACGATGCATACGCTGAGAAAGGCGAAATACAGCAGCAGCATGATCGGGACGGCGAGCGGCGGGAGGCTGGGAATCAAATATTCGATCGCCGCTGCGGGAAGAAGCGTCGCGGTGTACGCCATCAGATGGCACACCAGCATGGGCATATAATCGCGCGGCAGCGTCACTCCCGCGGAGCCTGTTCCTTCCAGCTTGTTCATCACGATCACGGCGATGGGCACAAACACCGCCGCCAGCAGGATCAGCGAGAGTGCAAGCGGAGAAAACAGGCTGCCGACAGAAATGACGCGTCCAGTTTGAGCAACCTCGTCCTGAGGAAATCCCTCAGGTCCCGCGCTCGTATCTACGCTTTGGAGAATGACGGGGTAGGCGAATAGCAAGCCGGCGATTAAAGCCACCACAATCGCGATACTCAGCCTGCCCTTGTCCAGAATCAACCCGATCGCCCGAAAGGGTTGAGCGTAGAGCAGCGCGAGAGCCTTGAGTTGATCCGCCAAGCCTAGCTCACCGCGTGATCACTTCACCGCAGCCTCGGTGGCGGCGATGGCATCCAACACTTCCCGATACGTCTTAGGGAATTCTCCCCCAAACCGAGCCTTCAAATTCAGGTCCGCGGCCCAATCCATGCGGCGAACGGTTGCCTCCGCCATCATCGGGTCGATGCCGAGCTCGCGGAGGGTCGCCGCGACCTCCTCCATCTCCCTCGCGCGTCTTTCTCCATGAACCACGACACGCCCGACCATGTAATCCGCCAGTTTTTTAAAATCGACGCCAGGGAAGCTCTCATTTAGAGAAGCGAACACGCGCGCGTCCGCGCCGTAATGGCTCGCGCCGAGGATGCACTCAAACATCAACGCTTCGAGACCTTTGTAGACGATGCTGCGAAACATCTTGACCGCAGCCGCGCGGCCGATCTGATCGGTAGAGACTACCTCCATCCGCACTCCGAACGGAGTCAACAACGCAAGGAACGCCGGCGCGTCCGGGCCCCCGAGCAAAGTCGGGACCTTAAGGCCATGCGGGGGGACTGGCGCCATCATCGCGGCCTCCACGAACTTCGCGCCTCCGTGAGATACTGCGCGTCCGACGGCCTGCTTGACCTTCGGCGACACGGAATTTACATCGCAGTAATAATGCCGCGATTCCAGAAATGGCGCCGTCTGTTCCGCCGCCTTCAAAGCTTGATCCGCGGTTACGGCGGAGAAAATCACGTCACAAGCCGCGGCCAGCGAGGCATTCGATTCAACCAACTCAGTTTGCGTTTCGAGAGCTCGGCCGCGCACCCGGTCGCTCCGATCGATGTCGAAGGCGAACGTTTGCGCCAATCCAGCGCCACGCAGTCCTTTGGCGATGTGATAGCCAGCTTCGCCGAAGCCAACGAATCCGACCGACTGGATCATCTCAGGTAACTGCGGGGATTAAAGCACTCCCGCAATCTTCCAGTACACCACGCCCACGGCCGTCGCGGCCAACCCCGCGAGCACGTTGATGCACGCGAGACGGAACATCTGCCCCTTGCTGAATCCTTGTTTCCCCGTCATGCCTTCGCCCATCGCCATCCAGAAATTCGTATACATCAGCAGGAACGGAGCGGACATCAGCAGTAGAGGAGCAGCCAGCACCAGCGGCGGAATCCCGCCTGCGGATACCGGGTCCACCAGCGGCGTCCATAGCAGCGGAAGCGCGAAAAACGCCGATGGATCGATGAATCGCATGCCCAGCATCAGCAGCGCCATGAGCAGCAACAGGATCATCGGTGAGTGGACCAGAGGCAAAATGCGCGGCGTCATGATGCTGGCCAGCCAGTGCGTGATCTTATATTGCGGAATGATGTGCGTCAGGCTGAAAATACCGCCGAGGAAGAGCAGCAGAGTCCACGAAACTCCGGTTCCGATGTCTTTGTCCTCGAACACGCCGGTTAACGAGAGAATCGCCATTCCGAACATGCCAACCGTGAAAGTCGCCAGATGATGTAGCTTACCGGCGGTAACCCAGAAGCCGATTGACGAGAACACCACCAGCGCGGTGATCAGTTCGTTGCGCCCCACCCTTCCGAGAGCCCGCAGTTTGTCCGTGGCAAACGCCCGCGAGACGTGAATCGGCTCTTCGGGTTTAAAGAATAGTTGATTCAAAACCAGAATCAGCCCGCACATGACCAGCGTAGGCAGCAGCATCACCTGGATATAGCCACCATCGGTCAGCGGGAGCTTCTTGGCGTTGAACATGCTAACCACCACGGGCCCATTCAACGATCCCAACTTGAAAGCCAGACCCGGCACCACCGCCATCTCGATTACCGTAATCATGATCAGCGCGGAGCCCCGGCTGCGCGCCTTGAGCCCCAGCGTTTGCACTAGCGACCACGCAATCGGCGCCATGATCGCGGTGCGCACCGTCATCGATGGAATCAGCGGAGAAAGAATCAACCCGATCAAGAAAAACGCCGAGAGAACGCCGGTATAGGTTCCTGGAAACAAAGAAAGAATGTAATACGCGATCCGCTCGGCGAGACCGGTCTTCTTCATCGCGAATCCGTAATAGACCACGACCAGCAACGTCCACCATGCGCCGTCGGCGAATCCGCTGAGCGCGCCGCTAATGGGCGGCGATAATCCTGGCACCACCAGGAGGGGGGCGACTCCAATCGTCATCAGGACGCCCATCATCAGCAACGACGCGACGCCGTTGTTCATAACCTCGGCGGCCCACAGCACGACTGTCCCGGCGATCACGGCGAGAACGAGTTGCGCCATGTGGTCCAAGCCTGGCTGCGCCGGCATGAAGGCAACCCCGAGGGCGATCGCGATCGCCAGAGCTAGCCAACCCCATTTGATGGTGTGTTTGGCGGTTGTAATCGGGGCTGGCGTGGCGACAGAAGTGCTCATAGCGACCAACTATAGTATCAAGAGCGGCGGCGAATATCAGGCGGCTAAGACGACCTCACTTCTGTCCGTAGGTCGCCTTGGGCCCGTGCTTGCGGAAGAAATGTTTGTCGTGGAGATGGCGAGATAGCGACTCGGCATCGGGGTTGATCGCTAGGGCGTTCAGCGCCATCGCGGCGATCTCTTCTAGCACCACAGCGATATGTGCGGCTTCGGCCGGAGTCGCGCCCCAGCAGAACGGAGCGTGACCGGCAACCAGCACCCCAGGCGTATGCATGGGATCGAGCTTCGCGAAGAGCCGGGTGATTACGCGGCCGGTGTTGAGCTCATAGCCCTGCTCGATTTCCTCTTCCGACAACGCCTCGGTGATCGGAACTGGGCCGTGGAAATAGTCGGCGTGAGTCGTGCCGAGGCAGGGGATCTCCCGGCGCGCCTGCGCCCAGCTAGTTGCGGCCCTCGAGTGCGTGTGGACAACCCCGCCGATTTGAGGGAAGGCGCGGTAGAGTTCGAGATGAGTCGCAAGATCCGACGATGGCCGCAACGCGCCCTCGACTACTTCGCCATTCAGATCGACCAGAACCATGTCGGCCGGCTTCATCGTTTCATACGGCAAACCGCTTGGTTTGATGGCGACAATGCCCTCGGCGCGGTCGATGCCGCTGGCGTTGCCGAACGTATAGAGAACCAAACCCCGGCGGACGACTTCGAGGTTCGCTTCGAGCGCCTGCTCGCGGAGGCTTTGCAGTTTCACGACGCCCGAACTCCTGCGGCGATTCTGCGCAGCGATGGAAGCACATCGCCAACAGGCGCAGGCTCCGAACAGCGCGATCCGAAGCCAAAGTAGAGTTTGCGGTAGAGCCCGTACAGCTCTTCATAGACGCGCGCGGATTCCGGATCAGGCTCGATCGCGCGGTGCTTCGGGCACAACGCGTCCTGAGCTTCTTCGAGAGTGCCGAACGTCTTCGCGGCGAGAAAAGCGAAGATCGCCGAACCAAGGCTGGTAGTGTCGCTCGCGGGAACTAGCACCGGCTTGTTGAGCACGCTCGCGTAGACGCGATTCAAGGTTTCGTTTCTCTGCGGAATGCCCCCGGCGTTGATGACCCGGTGGATTGGGCAGCCGTGTTCCTCCATCCGCTCTAGAATCACGCGCGTATGAAATGCCGCGCCTTCGATCGAAGCGAACAGTTCCTGCTGCGCCGTATGCGTGAGATTCCAGCCCAAAGTAATTCCGCCGAGTTCCGGATTGACCAGCACCGTCCGGTCGCCGTTGTCCCAAGTTAGTCGAAGCAGGCCGGTTTCGCCGGCTCGATAATTCTCCAGGCCCTGCGAGAGATCCGCAACAGCCGACCCCGCGCGCTTGGCGATGGCATCGAAGACGTCTCCCGTGGCGGAAAGGCCCGCCTCGATTCCCGCCATCGCCGGATGCACCGAACCGGGCACAACCCCGCAAACGCCTGGAATGAGACGCGTGCTTTCCGAGATCGCGATGATGCAGGTTGATGTTCCAACTACATTCACCACATCGCCGGTTCGAACGCCCGCGCCCACCGCATCCCAATGCGCATCGAACGCGCCCACAGGAATCGGGATCCCCGCGCGAAGTCCCAGTTCGGCGGCCCATTCGGGCGTTAGATGACCGGCAATTTGATCCGATGCCGCGTACCTGCCGATAAGCTTCTCTCGCACGCCGGCGAGCAACGGATCCATTCCGGCCAGAAACTCCTCAGAAGGCAATCCTCCGAGCGACGCGTTCCACATCCATTTGTGCCCATTCGCACAGACGGAGCGATAGATCTGGGACGGCTCGCGAGCGCCGGTCAAGACCGCCGCGGCCATATCGCAGTGTTCCAACGCCGTAGCGAATCGCGATCGCTTGCCGGGATTATTGCGCAGCCAATGCAGCAGCTTCGAAAAACCCCACTCGGATGAGTAGACGCCGCCGCACCACTCGATTGCAGGCAAGGAGCGCGCCCGGGCCGCCTCCGTAATCTCCGCGGCTTCGCGCCAAGCCCGGTGATCGCACCAAAGGTAGTAATCGTCGAGCGGTTCGAGATTCTCGCCGACCGGAATCACGCTCGAACCAGTCGTATCGACCGCAAGCGCTTCGATAGCCTCGCCGGAAACGCCTGCGTCCGCGAGCGCTTTGCGCGTCGCCTCCGCCAGGGCTCGCATATGATCGGCGTGGCTCTGTGTCGCGTGATCGGGATCGTCCCGTTTGCGATGCAGAGGAAATGCCGATACACCGGAACCGAGCCTGCCTCGTTCGCTATCGACAATCGAAACGCGAACGCTCAGCGTTCCAAAATCCGCCCCTGCTACCACCGCCATCCGGCGCTACGCAGCCTCGACCGTTACGGTCACAACCGACAATCTCGGCAGATCCACGGCGACCCGCCCCTGCTCGACGTTCACCGAATGAGGCTTGATCGTCACGCGATTCTGGTTATCGAAACTGTTGTAGGCGTTCAAATCCGGGTCGTGCAGAATCTGCGCGGAGCCGCTGCGGCAGCTTACTCCGCGAACTGCACAGTCGACTTGCATGTCTGTATCATGACGCGGATTCACCAGCGTCACGATCAACTGATTCCCCTGTCTAGATGCGGAAACCGAAAGGTCCGGCGGAGGCTCAGTCGCTTGTTTCCCTCCGCCGCGACCTCCCGCGGCGGGCCCATTCGCCAACGGAGCTTCCGAAGCGTCGGACTGAGTGTGAACCGAGGTCTTGGTCCGGTGCGGCTTGAACAGCATGAACGCGTAGTAGCTGGTGGTGCGAACGCAATTCTTGCCTTCGGGACCGTCCGTGATCAGCATCGATTGCAGGACGTTCACCATCTGCGCGATGTTGCACATGTACAGCTTGTCGGCCTGGCGATTGAACGCATTCAGCCCTAGCCCAGCCGCAACCGCGCTGCGCATGGTCTGCTGCTGCCACAATCGGCCGTTGCGGCGCTCGTCATCGGCGGAGATGCCGTGGTCCCACACGCCCCATTCATCGAGAAACAAACCGACGCGCCTGTTGGGATCGTAGCTATCGAGAAGATTCCTCTGTTGAACGATAGTCTGCTCCACTCTCCGAAACGTGTTGAACTGCGCGTACATCGCTTCGGGCGTGTAGGCGAGCGGCGGCAAATTCGCGTCCGAGTAGTGGTGTACCGAATATCCATCGGGCTGGCGATTCCCCACCAGCGTATCCATGAACCCGCGCGTCCACGCCAGATTGTTTTGGTTCGGACCGCAGCCTACCAAGAAAGGACGCACATTGCCGAACACCCGCGCAAAAGTTGCGAAATGCCGGAATTCCGCGGCAGCTTGCTCAGCCCTGAAGTTCCCGCCGCAGCCCCACAGTTCGTTGCCAACGCCCCAATAGCGAACCCGGAAAGGCTCCGGCGAGCCGCCCGCGGCGCGCAGATCCGAAAGCGTGCTGCCCGACGGGTAATTGCAATACTCCATCCAGTCCCGCATCTCTTCGGGTGAACCGGTGCCGACGTTCGCCGCCAGATACGGTTCCGCGCCGATGAGCTTGCAAAACTCCATGAATTCGTTTGTGCCGAAGCTGTTGTCCTCGGTATAGCCGCCCCAGTTAGTATTTACCGTCTTGGGACGCTTCTCCGCTGGACCGACGCCATCGCGCCAATGATAATCGTCGGCGAAGCATCCCCCGGGCCAGCGCAAAACGGGCACGCCGAGTTCCTTTAAGTAATCCACCGTGGCCTGGCGATAACCGTTGATGTTAGGAATCGACGACTTCTTCCCCACCCAGATGCCGCCATAGACGCAGGAGCCCAGATGCTCGGCGAAATGCGAATGCAATTCGGGCCGAATCGTCCCGATTTCCTGGTCGGCGTGGATCACGGCCTTGCGCGCGCCCGCGCCCTGGCTGAACACGGCTCGCGGCAGAAGCGATGCGAGCGAAGCGGCCCCTGCGGATTGAATCAAGCGGCGGCGAGTGATCGGCATGGACAGAATTATATCGAGGTGGGGCTTGAGCGTTGGGCTGGCGCGCCCGGAGGGACTCGAACCCCCGGCCTACTGGTTCGAAGCCAGTCGCTCTATCCGGCTGAGCTACGGGCGCGTTAGGCTCATCGTAGCATTTCCTATTCAAGCATTGCGCCGCCGGCCTGCGCGATGATCATGAGTATCTGGAGCAAAGCATCTGGAGCAAAACACCCAGGACAGACTCATGACCGGACCGTTCGAAACCGAAGTCAAGATTCCTATTAAAGATGTCGAGACTGCACAGCGGCTAATCGAGTCGGGTGGCTATCGCGTCGTCGAACCACGCACGCTGCAATCCGACCAGGTTTACGATTCGCCCGATAGTTCGTTCCGCGAAAGCGGGAGGCTCCTTCGTCTCCGCTCTGAGAACGGCGGCGCGATCCTCACCTATAAAGGTCCCGTGGTTCGCGGCCTTCCGCACAAATCGCGCGAAGAATTGGAGACCTCCGCGGCGGATGGCGCCACCCTTCGATTGATCCTTGAAAGGCTGGGATTCGTGCCCTCCTTCCGCTATGAGAAATATCGCACGACATTTCGCGCAGCCGAGGAACCGGGTATCGTGGTGCTCGACGAAACTCCAATCGGAGTGTTCCTAGAACTCGAAGGGCCTGGGTACTGGATCGATCGCGCCGCCGAAACTCTGGGCTTCGGCGCGAAAGATTATGTAACTGCCAGCTACGCCACGCTCTATAGCGATTTTCTAAAACAGCACGGTGGTCCACCCGATATGGTGTTCTAAGAGCGTGCATAAGTACCTCGGAGAAAATTCCCCTAGAACCCTTTTTCCTATTGCGCCTGCCAGATGGCCGATGTTAATCTTCCATTAGCCCGAGCAGCACTGGAATGCAACAAGAGTTCCCGAGTTTCGGGCTCAGGAAACCATGCTGGCGCAGCATTTACAGGTAACGGTAACGGCAGCCATCGCGGCGGGTTCAGCCCTGCTGTTTGTCTACTGGTTCCGTTATACCTGTCTCTTGATTTTGAGCGCCAAGACCGCATTTGATTATGCCGCGAAAACCGCCGCCGCGAATCAACTCGGGTTCCTGGAAGTGCAGGCCCGGCTGCGTGAAGGAGTCTCCGCGGATCTGGATGTGCTGCATGAAGCGCTGGAGCGGGATTATTCGCGTCTCACCTATTTGCTCCAGAACGCCTCGCAGGCCGGAGCCGAGGATTCCTCGATTGAAGTGCGGATGTTGGAGATGTACTATCGCCTGACCGGTGTCTGGTACAGCGTCAGCCGGACCTTCGCACCGGAAGCCGCGCGCCGCGCTCTCGAAGATATGTCTTCCGTGGTGGCGCACCTTGCTAACGTGATGGGTGAGCGGGTCGCCTGCGGCGCGGCTGCCGCGTAGACTGCCTCAGTCCTTTCGATTGTTCTCAATCTCTGCTAGGGCGGCTCGGGCGTGGATTTTCTCTGCGCCGTTGTAGGAGCTGTCCAGAAAATTCATAAGCTGCTCCGCCGCCTCCGGCAGGTCTCCCTTGCGCCACAGGATCACGCCTAGCACGTAGTTCGCGCGGGGCTCGGCTTGTTCGCCTTGGAGCTTGGCCGACTCCCGCGCGCTGCGCTCCGCCGCATCCAGCCGGTTCAGCTCCAAGTTCGAAACGGCGTTGAAGTAGTATTCGCTTGGGAACTCGTACGGATCCAAACGCAGGACTTTGGCCGATATGTCGGCGGCCTCTTGCCAGCGCGATTCGCGCATATCCAGCAGGCACAAGCGGTCCTCGGCATAGAGAAAGCCTGGATCCGCGGCCGCAGATTGTTCGTAAGCGTCGCGAGCCTGACTGAGATGGTTACGCTGTTCGTAGACCTTTCCTAGCTCGAGCCACGCCGCCGCGAAGCGTGGATATTCATGCACCGCCTCAAGGAATTCTTTCTGCGCGCGGTCGGGTTGGCTGTGATGGATCGCATCGAGGCCGCGCTCATAGGCTCGCCGCGCCCCTTTGGGAGCAAGCATCGTAGTCGCAGTGACCGTCATCCCCGGGGCAGGTCCGGCCCTGTGTAGCACGATGACGCCGGTGAATCCGGCGTCGTCTTCTAGTGCGACGGCTCGCGGTTGGTAGCCGGAAAGCGAGACTCGCAATTCGCAACCCGAGCTTGAACTATACGACGCCGGAGTGCCTGTAGGCGACCGTCCGGATGGAGTTCCACCCAGGGACCCTCCTCCTGTGTCTCGAGATTGCTGCGTCCCCGATGTCCCCACACCGGGCGAACCCCCGCCCGGCGTTGTTCCCGCCTGCCCTGCGCCGGTACCTCTCGGGGGACTGGTTCTGCCCGAAGACGGGGCGTTCGACACATCCGCCGAGGTATTCAGTCCAGCGGCGGGCGTCCCGGAGATCGTGAACCGGCCGCGGCTGTCGGTTAGAGCGTCACCCGTGACACTGGATCCGCACACGCGTTGAACTCGGACGCCCTCGCCCGGATCGCCGTCATCCAGCACCACCCGGCCTTCGACGCTCGGCGCACGCGGAACTCGCGCTGCCAGCGCCACCCCGGCCGCCACCAGCGCCAAAAGAATCCCACGGAGCATCGCGACACCCCTTTTTTGTGGAATTGGACGTTGACCGAATTATACGACTAGGCGGGTGCAGCGATGGGAACGCGTTGCGGTGGGAAAAAGGTTAGACCAGACCCGGCCCGAATGGACAAAAGGCCGGGCCTGGTTTCGGAGCGCACAAGGTCTGCGTGCTTGGAGGGGCAACACGCCCATGCGCTCCTTGCGGCGGGGCTTATCGCACCCACCGCAAACTCAATCCGCCGACGCCGGCGTGGGCGCGTCTTGCCCTGCCTGCTTCGGGAGCAGCAAATAACCCGCGATCGAATTCTCGGCGACGTTCGTAATCACTAGTTCGCGCTTCTGTCCGTCCCGCAATCCATAAAACACCACCGGCTCCTGCGTGCCCTGTTTCCGAAGCCAGATCAGCCGCCCGTCGGATGCCAGCCACATCCATCCGCTCACCTGGCCGTAGGAAACATCGGTGTCGCTGACGTGCAAATAGATGCCATCGCCCAAGCCGCTGTCGCGATCCTTGGTCGCCTCAAATGGAATTCGTTCTATCCCGTCCGGGTGGCCCTTCAGGGATTCGCTCAAGTTGGCCAATTGATTCTGTTTTTCGGCTGACCTGGTCGCGGTCTGCTTGTGTAACTCATGCACCTCCTGGCTCAATTGCGCGATTTGCGTCTTGTCGGCGGCGCGCTCGGACTCGAGTCCCGACACTCGATCCTTCAACTCCGCGATTCCTTGGGTACGATCCTGCTTTTCCCCATCTAGGCGCGCTTCGAGGTTGGCATAAGCCGATTGCGCCGAGGCGCTCGCCCGTTTTTCCGCATCCTGGACGTGAACCCGCAAATCGTGGCCCAGCTTGGCTGCTTCACCTCTAAGTGACTGCGCTTGAGCCTTCGACGCGTCGGCTGCCCGCTCTTCCGTTTGCTTCGCATTGGCACGAAGAGCGTCGACCCGGTCCTTCAGCGTGGGAATTTCGCGCATGGAGGCATCATGCCGCCGTAGCATTGGATAACTCACCCAAACCATGCCGATCACCACGCCGAGGAGAAGCACGCAAGCGCCTGCCAGGAACCGCTGGCTCCGCCGAGCTGACTCCCAACGGCGTATCTCTTCTCTACGCTCGTGCGGATCTTGCCGTGGCGCTCCGGTAATCATGCGCGCGTTCTCTATCAGGGCAGAGGCAATTCACGCGCCAACCTATTCAACGTATTGATCGGGCAGGAGCCGCTGCGCTCCCCATCCACTTGGGCAGGTCCCTTTTTACACAAAACGAGAAGAAAGTTCCGCAGCAGGCGTTTCGGGGCCTTTGACCATCAGTGCATAAGCCGCTACGCCGATCAGCAAGATGACGCCCGTCGCGGCCATGGGGGTTGCATAACTTCCCGTCACTTGCTTCAGCCACCCGGTCATGATCGGGGCAAGCGTACCGGCGACCGTCAGGGCCATATTTTGCGCCCCCGCCACGCGGCCCGCCACGGATTTCGGCATCGCCGTTTGCGTCAGCGCCCAGTAATTCGCCGTCGCCACTCCCAATCCAGCCATCGAAAGTACGGAGAAGAATACCGCCTGAGACGTAGTCGCCGCAAGCGCTCCGAACGCGACCGTGGATGCGAGCATGAGCCCCACGATGGTAAAGTTCCGCCGCGTCGTCAACGGATCTGCCCCCCGCTCGATGAACCAATCCGCTGCAATTCCTGCCAAGATCGCCATCGCCGCCATTCCGCCGTAACTGAAGCCGCTATAAAAGCCTGACGAAGTAAGCGAAAGATGCCTTTGCTCGACGAAGTACGCCGGCAGCCACGTCATCGCGTAAAACACAAAGTAGTTGTAGGAAAACGTGCCGATCAGCACGCCCCACATCAGCCGTGAATTGAGCAGGCTGGCGAAAGGAATCTCGGTCTGATTCGTTTCCACAGCGGTCTTTCCGGGCGGACGCCCGCCCGCCGCGAATAACAACCACGGAACCAGCCACAACAATCCGTAGAGGCCTTGATCCGCGAACATCGCCCGCCAGCCATGTTCGTGAATCAACCATGCCGCGATCGGAGCCGCCACCGCAGGCCCATACTTCGATCCCGAAAAGAATATCCCCGTCGCCATGCCGCGCCGGCGCTCTTCGATGTGATCGCGAATCCAGCGCAAGCCCGCCGGCGTAACCACAGCCTCGAATAAACCCAACAGCAACCGGAACCCGAGTATCGCCAAGAACCCGCCCGCCAGCCCGCATGCGGCGCTGCACAAACACCACAAGAGGAACCCCACGGCCAGCGGCCATTTCGGACCGAAACGGTCGACCAGCGACCCCGCGGGAATCTGAAGCAGGCCGTAGGTCCAGAAAAACGCGGAGCCCAGCGCCCCGCGGCCGGTATCGCTCAAATGAAACTCCGCGGCAAACGCCGGCACGGCGAGCGCATAAGCGATGTTGGTCCGATGCGTATACGCCACGCTCAGCCCCACGCTGAGCAGACACACCAGGAACCAGCGGCGCATGCATTTATACTACGAGATAGATGTGTAGAGATAAGACGCGTATTTTCGCGCTCCTGTTTTCGATGTCCGCCTCCATCGCCTTTTCTCAAACGCCTCCCGCATGGGTTACGAAGAGCAATCAGAACGCTCAACTCTTGATCGATATTCAGTCGAAGTACGGCCCCGAAGGCGCTTCCGCAAGCGGCGTACGCGGCCTGGATGAGCAGATCTCCATCCCCGGGGCCGAGACTCGCGAGCGCGCGCTGGCCGATTATCGTGCCGCCAAGAAGGAGCTCGAATCCCGTCTCGCGTCGGAATCCGATCCGCTGATCAAGCAAGATTTGCAGATCCTGATCGACGCCACCGACCTCGACATTCGCAGCTCTGAGATCTTTCTCCGCTATTTCCTTCCCTATGGCAATCCCGCAGCGAGCATCTACGCGGGCGTTAGCGGTCTCCTGGACGATCAGGTGGAAGCGGCGCGCCGCCCTGCTGCTTTGGTCCGCCTGCGCAAGTACACGGGCCTCGAAGCAGGGTTCATCCCGATCACCGACCGCATGGAGAAGTACTATCGGGATCGCGAAAAGACCCCGGGTCTGCTTGGGCCTCCTAAGACCGAAGTCGAGAAGGATCTGGCGAAGACGGAGACCTATTTCACCGGCATCTCCCTCCTGCTTGAAAAATATAAGCTGACCGGCTATCAGCCGGCCATGGCGAAACTCAAAGAGCAGCTCGCCGCCTACGACGATCTCGTGCGCAAGGAAGTGCTTCCCAGAGCCCGCACGGATTTCCGCCTGCCGCCCGAAGTTTACAAGCTGCGCCTGGAAAACTACGGCGTCGACTATGCGCCTGAGGATCTCGCGGCGCTCGCTCACCAGAGGTTCGGCGAATGGCAAACGGAAATGCAGAAGGTCGCCTCGCAGATCGCGCAAGAGCGGCATTTGCCGTCCTCAAACTATCGCGATGTGATCCGCACGCTCAAGAAAGATCAGCTCGCGCCGGATCAGGTTATGCCGCACTATCGGCAGACGCTCTCGGACATCGAGACCATCCTTCGCCGGGAGCGTCTCGTCACGTTGCCTGAACGCCCCGCGATCGTTCGTCTCGCCACCGCCGCCGAAACCGCGCAGCAGCCCGCCCCTCACATGCGACCGCCCGCGCTCATTAATAACACCGGCGAGCGCGGACAATTCGTGCTTCCCATGGGCACCATCGGCGAAGGCGGCAAATCGCTGAAGTACGACGATTTTACGTTCGCGGCCGCCGCGTGGACCCTCACCGCCCATGAAGCCCGTCCCGGTCACGAACTGCAGTTCGACAATATGGTCGAGCGCGGCGTATCCCTAGCTCGCGCCATGTTCGCCTTCAACAGCACCAACGTCGAGGGCTGGGGATTGTACGCGGAATGGTTCATGCTTCCCTACATGCCCGACGACGCCAAATTGATCTCGCTGCAACTGCGCCTGCTCCGCGCCGCCCGTGCGTTCATCGATCCCGAGCTTCAATCCGGGAAGGTCACACCACAGCAAGCCATGCAAATTCTGCAAAACGACGTTGTTTGCTCCGAAGCATTCGCGACCGAGGAGGTAGACCGCTTCACCTTCGGAATGCCGGGCCAGGCCGGTTCCTATTTCGACGGCTTTACACGCCTGCTCGCCTTGCGCAGCGATACCGAAAAAGCCATGGGCGCCAGGTTCAACGTTCAGCGCTTCCACGATTTCATCCTGTCGCAAGGCCTGTTGCCTCCCAATTTGCTGCGCAAAGCGGTGATGGAAGAATTTGTCGCGCGAGCCAATTGACGCGTGGCGGCCTATGGCGCGTTTCGCACGCGAGATTACCGTTTTCTCTTAGCCGGCAATGTTCTGTGGGTGCTCGGCTCACAGATGCTGCAGATCGTCGTCGGCTGGGATCTTTACCAAGCCACGCGATCACCCTTGGCCCTGGGCAACGTAGGCCTTGTCCAGATCATGCCGGTGCTGCTGCTCACCTTCGCGGCCGGTCACGTTGCGGACCGCTACGACCGCCGCAAGACTCTGGTCCTCGCGCAAAGCATCGTCGCGTTGACGGGATTTGTCCTCGCGTTTGCGGGAACGTGGCGAGGCGTGACCCTGATTTATTCCTGCTTGTTCCTGTCGGCGATCGCGCGGACTTTCCAATTTCCGGCCGCCTCTTCCCTGCTCCCAAAGATCGTCCCGATGGAGCACCTGAGCAACGCCATTTCCTGGAACGGGATGGGCCGCGAAATCGCGACCATGACCGGTCCCGCGATCGCGGGATTGCTGCTCGCCTGGCTCGGCAGCTCGGCGGTCTATCTCGCGCAAGCGGCCGCGTCGGTAGCGACGGTGATTTGTTATGCGTCCCTCAAATCACCAGGCCCTCCCGAAGCGGCTTCGGAAGCCGGCGGCCTCAAAGCCGTGGCCGAAGGCATTCGTTTTGTCTTTCGCGAAAAATTGGTGCTAGGCGCGATGAGCCTCGACCTTCTCGCTGTCTTCTTCGGCGGAGCGACGGCTCTGCTGCCGATTTTTGCGGAAGACATCTTGCGCATCGGTCCGCAAGGCCTGGGTTGGCTGCGAGCCGCGCCTGCCCTCGGCGCGGGAACCATGGCTTTTTGGCTGGCTCACCGGCCGCCCATCCGCAGGGCCGGGATCACTCTGCTCTCGGTAGTCGCCGGATTCGGCATCGCCACCGTGGGTTTCGCGATCTCCCGCTCGGAATGGCTCTCGTTCGCCTTGCTTGCCGCCACGGGCGCGCTCGACAGCGTCAGCGTGGTCCTGCGCTCCTATCTCGTTCATTCCCGCACCCCCGATCCTCTCCGCGGCCGCGTCAACGCGGTGAACGCTCTCTTCATCAGCTCGTCGAATCAATGGGGCGCGGTCGAGTCCGGGCTAGCCGCTAAGTGGCTCGGCACCGTCCCCTCCGTCGTTTTTGGCGGCGCCGCGACCGTCTTTGTCGCGGCCATCATCACCGCGGCCTCAACTAGCCTCCGCCGCTGGCGGAATTCCTAAGTTGATTGTTCTGGCGATCATGTGCATTCGCGTCCATTCGCGGCCAAATCCGCTCACCACTTCCCCTGCTCACGGATCGCTCCTGCTAATCTCTTGCTCACCACCGCCTCGAACCCGTTCGACATCTTCAATAACCATCTCTTGCTCGACAGCGGCGAGATCTTGCGAATATGATCCGTATTGATGATCGTCCCGCGATGCACCCTTCGGAATCGCGGGCTCTCCAGCTTCTCCTCCAAGACTTTCAGGCAGTGATCGCTCAAATAGCGCTTCTCTGCCACGGTCACGATATGCACCAACTCCCCCTCCGCCTGAAACGCGACGATCTCCGAAGGATCTAGCAAATACATGTCCGAGCCGCGCCGCCCCACGATCTTTCGCAACCCCTCCGCCGCCACCGGAGCCGCAACCGCGGGCGCTTGCCGCCGAGCCTTCTCCACCGCTTGCTCCAGCCGCTCCCGGCGCACCGGCTTCAACACGTAATCGACCGCGCCCACTTCAAAAGCCTCCAAAGCATGCTGTTCGTACGCAGTGACGAAGATCACAGCCGGCTTCCGGCCGCCCCTTAGATAACGCGCCGTCGACAGGCCATCCAGTTCAGGCATCTGCAAATCCAGCAGCACCAGATCCGGCTGAAGATCCAAAATCCCTTGCAATGCCTCCGTGCCGGTCGAAGCTTCTCCCGCGACTTCCAGGCCCGGCATCGCCTCCAGATGCTCCCGCAAAACCTGCCTGGCGATCGGTTCGTCGTCTGCAATCAGCACTCTCATCGCATCGCCTCCACCGCCTGCGCCTGGGTTTGCAGCGCCGCAACCGGGAACGCTGGAATTACCAGCGTGACCTCGGTTCCGTCCGCGCTCGATTGAATATCCAGCCGCGCCGCGGCGCCGTAGCACAGCTCCAACCGCCGCGCGACGTTCTCCAGGCCGATTCCGCCCGAATCGCCTTTCGCGAATCCCGCTCCCGTATCGCGTACGCGAATCTCCAATCCCCCAGCGCCATTCTGCCGAGCCTCGATCCGCACCAAACCTCCTTGAGTCAGCGGCGCGATACCGTGTTTCACCGCGTTTTCGACCAACGGTTGAATGGACAGCACCGGGATCTGCATCGCCAGCGCCTCATCGGCGACGTCGACCTCCATCCGCAGCTTCGTGCCCAGTCGCAGCCGTTCGATTTCGAGATATGCTCGCACGATGCGCAGCTCTTGCTCGAGCGGCAGATACGTCTTGCGAGTCTCCAGGAAGTAACGGAAGATGTCGGCAAGGTTCAGAACCGTATCCCGCGCTCCGCGAGCCTCCTTTGGAATGATTCCATACAGCGCATTCAGAGCATTGAACAGAAAGTGCGGGTGAATCTGCGATTGCAGCGCGCGCAGTTCCGCTTGCGCGGCCAGCCTGCGCATTTCTGACTCGCGATATTGCTCAATCTGCTCCACCATCACCGAAGCCGCACGCGCCAGCGCCGCAAGATCCTCGCTCAGATATCTGCGGCCGCCCGCGCGCCGGCCCAGCAGCACATAGCGGGTGCGGCGCGAAGGGAGCCGGATCGGCGCGACAACCTCGGCGGCTTGCAACTCCAGGCCCGCTCGCGCCGCGGCGAATTCGGAAACCAGCATCGGACGGTTCAGATCCAGCTTGTCGAGATCGGACGAATCGCAAACCGCCGAGTCCGCCCCATAGAATTCGCCGAGCTGCGCCGCCGCCGCTTCAACGTACGCCCGTTCTTCGCGCACCGGCTGCTTCAAGTTTCGCAACATTGCCTCCACGTCCTTGCGCCGGAAGACCATCCTGGTAAGCATCGTCTGCACGCGCGTGCGCAGTAAGGCAAACGCGATCAATAGGAGGCAAGCCGCGGCCAGTAAGAGTCCCTGCCGGGCCGGTTCGTCGATGCCTTGCAAGGGATCCAGCCGCCAGACCGCCGCGGCCGCCGAAACGAACAACGCTGCCAGCATGACGTTCGCAAGAAATCGCAGGAATGCGTCCAACAGCACGAAGCGGTAATCCTGCAACAAAACCAGCAGCGCCAGCGGAATCGCGGCATGATGGAACGCCAGTTCCCGCGACCAAACCTGCTGCGCGTGCTCCCCACCCAAGTGCACGAACGAAATCGCCAGCAGGAAGAGCGACATCGTGCCAATCATTCTAGAGGTCGAAGCGCGCCTGTCGCTCTGGCGCAATCCGGAGGCCGCGGCCACGCATGTCAGCGCGACGAACCCCGCGGTGATGAGATTGAGCCCCCAGCGATGGTAGCGTGCGTCGCCTTCAAAAAGTTCGGCGAGGTGCAACGTAATCGCGGCCGAGCTCAAAACGTATCCCATTCGCACAAGCACGGGTTGCCGTCCCGCCAGGCATAGATCGAACAGCACCGCGGGCAGCAAACTCAGCACCGAAAACGCTAGCGTATCGGTGCCGTTGCGCGCCCCGAAGTCCAACACCAATAGCGAGGACAGGTTCCAAACCAGCGCCAGCGCGGCGGCAAGCATCGGCTTCACGCTTCCCCGAAACCTACGCGCCGCGCGATCCTGAATCAGAAGATAGAGGAAGATCCCGAAAATCAGCACGCCGGCCGTGTGGCCCAAAGTGTTGACCAGCAGGGATTCCTTCACAGCTAAATGATATCGTCTTGATTCCCTTTGAGGTCCTTGAAACCTTTTTACAACCGGTAGGTATAACCTAAGTAGAATGCTACACGATCTTCGCTATGCGCTCCGCACCCTCCTCAAGAGCCCCGGTTTCACGGCCGTCGCCCTTCTCACCCTCGCCCTCGGTGTCGGAGCTAATACCGCCATCTTCAGCTTCGTCAACTCGGTCCTGCTCACCCCGCTCCCTTATCCCGACGCCGATCGCATCGTCCGCGTGCTCGAAAAACCGCCCGGCGGGGGCGGCAACGGCATCTCCACGCTCACCTACCTCGACTGGCAGAACCAGAACACGGTCTTCGACCATATGGCCGCCCAAACGGCCGACCGGTACACCCTCACCGGCCACGGCGACCCCGTCCAGCTCCTTGCCGGTAAAGCTACCGCGCACTATTTCGACATCTTCGGCATCAAGGCCGCCCTCGGCCGCACCTTCGCGCCCGACGAAGATCAACGCGGCAAGGATCACGTCGTCGTTCTCGGGCACGCGCTGTGGGTCTCGCAGTTCGGAGCCAATCCCGCCATTCTGAACCAAGCCATCCTCCTCAACAATGAGCGATACACCGTGATCGGCATCCTTCCCGCGGGAGGGGCCTTTGACCGCGGCCAACTCACCCTCTGGACCCCGCTCGCTTTTCAACCCGAGAACATGACTCGCAACTTCCATTGGTTCGGAGCCTTCGCCAAGCTCAAGCCGGGCGTCTCTCTCGAACAGGCGCGCGCCCAAATGGACGCCGTTGGAGCCCGCATTTCCCAAGCCTACCCGGAGTCCAACAAAGGTTGGGGTGTTACCATCGACCAGTACTCCGACACCATCGTCGACACGAACCTCCGGCAATCTCTCTACGTCCTGCTCGGCGCCGTCGGCATGCTTCTTCTGATCGGTTGCGCCAACCTCGCCAACCTCACGCTCGCCCGAGGCGCCGCTCGCGAACGTGAAGTCGCCGTCCGCTCCGCGCTCGGAGCCGGCCGCCAACGGCTCATCCGCCAATTCCTCACTGAGAACGTCTTGCTCGCCATCGCGGGCGGCATCCTCGGCGTTGGCGTCGGCTATGCCACAATCGCGGGCCTCAAGTCCGCCATCCCTCCCAACTCTCTCGCCCGCGAAATTGACGTCCGCATGGACCTTCGCGTTCTCGCGTTCGCTCTCGCCCTTTCCGCGCTTACGGGTATCCTCTTCGGACTCGCGCCCGCGCTCGCGGTCACCAAGCTCAATCTTGTCGTCTCTCTCAAGGAAGGCGCTCGTGGCGCCATCGGCAATGCGGGCAAGCGCCTCCGCGGAGCCCTCGTCATCGCCGAAATTGCGCTCGCCTTCATCCTCCTCACCGGAGCCGGTCTCCTGATGCGCAGCTTCTTTGCGATGCAGCCCGCCGATCTCGGCTTCGACTCCACCAATGTCCTCACCGCCCAGCTCCCCATCGTCAATAACCGCTTCCCCGAGCCAGCCGGTCTCAACCAGCACCTGCGCGAAATCCTCGCCAACATCCAAGCCGTCCCGGGAGTTCGCGATGCTGCGTTCGCCTCCGCCATTCCGCTGCGAGGCTGGGGCTATGGCATGCCTTTCCAAATCGCCGGCCAGTCCGTGGTCGATATCTCGAATCGTCCCGCGTGCTTTTTCAAGATGGTCACGCCTTCCTATTTCCTCTCGATTGGGATGCGCCTCCTCAAGGGCCGCGCGCTGACGGACCGCGACACCGCCGGTTCGGCGCCCGTCGCGATGATCAACCAAACCATGGCGCGGAAGTACTTCGCCAACCAGGACCCTCTTGGGCAACACATCCTGATTCAGAAGATCATCCCCGGCAAGACCCAGCTCGGCCCGGATATCGCTTGGGAGGTGGTGGGCGTTGTCGCCGATGAGCGTGTCACCAGCCTCGACAACAAGCGCGACAATCCCGGCATTTACGTCACTTTGGAGCAAAGCCCGGTTTATTTCGGCGGACTCGTCGTCAGAGCGGCGATGGATCCCTTGCGGCTGCAGCACGCCGTCGAACAAGCCGTGCATAACCTCGATAAAGACCAGGCACTGATCGACATCAAGACGCTCGATCAGATCAAAACCGAGTCGATGGTCGGCGATGAGATTCAATCCATGCTCCTCACCGTCTTCGCCAGCCTTGCCCTGCTCCTCTCCTCCATCGGGATCTACGGTGTGATCTCTTACTCGGTCACTCAGCGGACCGGAGAAATCGGGATCCGAGCCGCCCTCGGAGCTAGTCGAGGCAATCTCCTCGGCCTTATCCTGCGCGGCGGTTTCTGGATGACCGCCATCGGCTTGGTCCTCGGTTTAGCTGGAGCC
>JASHRP010000273.1 GCA_030037375.1 Bryobacteraceae bacterium
GAAGAGATCGGGCTCGCGGGGACAGAATCGATTGGATCGCAGAGCATCGACCACGCGTCTTAGCCGCGGATCGCGATCGTAATACTCGCGCGGGCGATACGAGCGCTGTTCGCGCATCGCACGGAGTTGGCCGGCTGTCCAGCCAAAGATGAAAATATTTTCCGGGCCGACCTCTTCCAGAATTTCGATGTTCGCGCCATCCAGCGTCCCAATGGTGAGGGCTCCGTTGAGGGCGAACTTCATGTTGCCGGTTCCCGAGGCCTCTTTACCGGCGGTGGAGATTTGCTCGCTAAGATCGGCGGCCGGGATGATCTTTTCCGCCAGCGATACGCGGTAGTCCGGAATGAACGCCACTTTGATCCAATCCCTGGCGCGCGGGTCGCTATTGATGACCCGGCCCACGTTGTGGATCGGCTTGATGATTTGCTTCGCCACCCAGTATCCAGGAGCAGCCTTTCCGGCAAACACGTATGTTCGAGGCACGCGCGGCGTGCGGCCGTCTTCGACCAGCGACAGGTACTGGTGAATGATGTGCATCACATTCAACAACTGTCGTTTGTATGCATGAATCCGTTTCGTTTGAATGTCGAACAGAGAGCTGGGATTGACCTTCACTCGGGCGGTTTCCAGAATGACGTTGGCCAGCCGTTCCTTGTTCGCGCGCTTGATCTTCTGGAACTCCGCTTGAAAACCCGCATCGTTAGCCCGGCCTTCAAGCTCTCGCAGGCAATCGAGATTCGTAATCCAGCCGTCGCCGATTGTCGTGCGAAGCAGGTCCGCGAGGCAGGGGTTGGCGTTCAGCAGCCAGCGCCGTTGTGTAATCCCGTTGGTCTTGTTGTTGAATCGTCCGGGGAAGAGCTGGTAAAAATCCGGGACCAAGGACGTCTTGATCAATTCGGAGTGAATCTCAGCGACGCCGTTGATCGAGTGGCTCCCTGCGATCGCCAGATTCGCCATGCGGACCTGCTGCGGCGACGACTCTTCGATCAGGGATATCCGCCTCAACCGGCCCGTGTCTCCCGGGTGAGCCGCGGCAACCTGGTCGAGAAGCCTGCGATTGATCTCATGGATGATCTGAAGATGACGGGGAAGCGCGCGCTCCAGAAGCGGGACCGGCCACTTCTCCAGCGCCTCCGGCAGCAACGTGTGGTTGGTGTAGGCGAGCGTTGCCTGGGTAGTCTCCCAAGCTTCATCCCATTCGAGATTCTTCTCGTCCACAAGGATCCGCATCAATTCCGCGACCGCCAGCGCGGGGTGCGTATCGTTCATCTGCACGGCGACCTTCGCGGAGAAATCCCGGTAGGAGCTGTGATCCCGTTCAAACCGGCGGACGATGTCGCGAAGCGTGCAGGCTATGAGGAAATATTCCTGAAGCAGGCGCAGTTCCTGGCCCGCGACCACGGCGTCGGAAGGATACAGCACCTTGGAAATCGTTTCCGACGTGATCTTTTGCTGGACGGCCTTGAAGTAATCGCCGTCGTTGAAGATCCCCATGTCGAAATCGTGAGAGGATCGCGCGGAATAGAGGCGCAGAACGTTTACCGTGCGTCCCCCGTAGCCCGCAATGAGCATGTCATGCGGAACGCCGATGAGGACCTTCCAGTCCATCCACATGGGGTTGTAGCCGCCCTTGCGGTCGACGCTGTGTTCGATGCGGCCATAGATGGGCACGACGCAGGATTCGTCCGGGCGGGCGATCTGCCAAGGACTGCTCTGCGCAAGCCAGTTATCCGGCTTCTCGCGCTGATATCCGTTATCGATCTCCTGCTTGAAGAGGCCGTACTCGTAGTTGATCCCGTAACCGTAGCCGGGCATGCCGAGGGTGGCCAGCGAATCAAGAAAACATGCGGCCAGACGCCCCAAGCCTCCATTGCCCAGTGCCGCGTCTGGTTCGCTTTCTTCGACCTCGTCCAGATTCGAGCCGAGCTCGCGCAGGGCCTCTTTGCACGCCTCACGAATCCCGAGGCTGCGCAGATTATTTCCGAGAGACTTTCCGATCAGAAACTCGATCGAGAGATAATACAGGCGCTTGGAATCGTGGCTGCGATAGCGGTCCTCGGTTTCCAGCATCCGGTCCACCATCCGGTCCCGCGCCGCCAGCGCTACGGCGTTAAACCGGTCTCGCGCGGACAAATCGCGCCAATTCTTTCCCAACGAATATCGGGCATGACGCTGGATGGATTCGCGGAGCTCCGCTACGCCGTCGACCGCGCGATCAGCTTGGTCCGCCGCTTGTTCAATGCTTGACGTGGAAGGCATCGACAGCCTCTTCCCGAGTGCCGTAGATGTCGAAGATCCGGTGCATCCGCACAAGCTCAAAAAGCGCACGGACTTGTTTCGACATGCCGCACAGCTTCAGATCGCCATTCTTGGCGCTCAATTGCCGCAGGCAGGAGAGCATCGCGCCCAATCCCGAGCTATCGACAAAGCGCAGCCGCCTCAAATCCAGCACCAGCCGCGCGTTGGCTTGCAGAACGGGCGCGATATCGCGCTTAAACTCGCCCGCGTTACTGGCGTCCAGTTCATCCACCGGCACTGCCGCGACGGCCACGCCATCGAAGCTTTCCACAGCGATTTCCATGATTACGTCCCCGCTTGCTGGGGCCTCCTGAACTTGATTAGCGCGACGCAGTTTCTCCCGCGTTCGTCGCGATAGTAGCGTACTTCGTCGACGCTTCTCGAAATAATGTACGCGCCGAATCCGGATTCGCGCGAACCATCGAGCGCCGGCTGAGCCGCCGCCGACGGGTCGAATGGGTCTCCCAGGTGATGCAGCCGGATGGAGACATGGCTCGGGAAGGCCTCTGCTTCCATGTGAATCGACTGGCCGGCGCGGCCATGGTAGGCGTGCTTCATGATATTGCTCACGGCTTCATTTACGGCCAGTTCGAGCGCAGCGACGCTTTCGTCGTCGAGCGGCGTGCCGGGAAGGTCGCCGCAGAATGCGCGGACGAATTCACGCGCCTTGCGAAGGTTGCGCAGATCGCTAAAGATCTCGATCTCCGCCTCCATGCTCGGCAATTGCCTCTCCTCCACGCGAACCGCCACGCTGGTCAGGTCGTCGGTTAGCCGCTCTGTCCCGGAGAAAGTGAAAACGGCTTTTCGAAGGCCTTCGACCAAAGCCGCGGGATCGAGCGCGGCGTTGACCCGGATAAATTCCTCCAGCCGCTCCACGCCAAACAGCTCGCCGCCGCTGTTGCGCGCTTCCGTGATCCCATCCGAGAAGAAGAGTAACAGGTCGCCGGGTTCGAAAGGAACGGAGACCTGATCGTAAATCTCGCCTTCCCGGACACCCAGCGGCAGGTTGTCCCCGTGGAGCATCTCACAAAGCCCGGTCTCCCCGTGTAGATGAACCGTTCCGGTGTGTCCGCAGTCGACCAGATCCAGCCTGCGCCTGGTCAGATCCATGCGCGCGTAGACCAACGTCACGAAGCTGTCCAGATCGATCAAATGCCGCGCCAGCTCCGCGTGAGCCAGCATCACGATTTCTTTCGGCTCCGGAAGCTTCCCATTCTTCGACACGATCGTCAGGTCGCTGAGCGCCCTTAAGAAATGACTTTTGGCGGCGGCTCCCAGCAGCGCCGCCGCGATTCCTTTGCCCATGACGTCCCCGACGATTACATCGAGACACTCATCGGAGTGCCGCAGAAAAACGTAAAAATCGCCGTCGATTCGCTGCGAAGGAATGGTCAGGGCGGCGATTCGCAATCCGGGAACGTCCTTCGGTGGCTGATCGAGCAACAGAGTCTGCTGGATGCGGAAGCCGACCTCGATTTCCCGCTCGCGGGCTTGCTCCAGCTCGGCGCTCGCCGCTTTGAGCTGAGCGGTTCGCTGCTCGACGCGTTGCTCCAGCTCGGCATTGAGGGTGCGAATCTGCGCCTCCGCGCGCTGGCGCTCTGCTTGGGTGTGGAGGGTGGTGATGCCAAAGCCCAAGTCCCCGGCCAGCTCGCTTAGCAGATTTACTTCCTCAACGCTGAACGTATCGGTTCCGCCGGAGTAGATCGTCAGGGCTCCGAAGGGCTTCCCGTCCACCACCAGCGGAATCGCTAGGGACGACGCGTAGCCGCGTTTCGCCGCCTCCGCGCGCCAGGGCGCGGAGCGCGGATCGGTCACGAGATTCCGGACCACCTGGGGCTGGCCGGTGCGGATGCAGGCGCCGGTCGGTCCCCGGCCGCGCTCGCTATCCGACCAAGTGACCTTTGCGAGTTTCAGGTAGCCTTCCTCGAAACCGGCCTGCGCTAATGGCTTCACGGCCTTGGTTTCGTCTTCCTCCGCATGACCGACCCAGCAGAAGCGGTATCCAGCCTCGTCGATGATGATCCGGCATACTTCCTGCAACAACGCGGATTCGTCGGTGGCGCGGATCAGATACTGGTTACAGTTGCTGAGCGCGCGCTGGGCGCGATTGCTGCGGCGCAACGCTTCCTCGGCCTTTTTACGCTCGGTGATGTCGCGGGAAATGGTTGCGGCTCCCACGATCTTTCCATCGGGGTCTCGGATCGGCGAAACCGTCAGCGAAACGTAAATCGGCTGCCCGCCCTTGCGCAGCCGGATTGTTTCGAGACGTTCCGTGCTTTCGCCGCGCCTCAGCTTGGCCATGATATCTTCCAATTCGTCGCGCCGGTCGGACGGGACCAGCATCGAAATGGGCTGACCGGCAACCTCCTCGGCGGCATATCCGAAGATTCGCTGCGCGCCCCGGTTCCAGGTGAGAATGCATCCCTTCAGCGTCTTGCTGATAATCGCGTCATCGGAGTACTCGACGATGGCGGCGAGATGGGCGCGGGCTTGTTCCTCCTGCTTCCGCGCGGTGATGTCGTACACCGTCGACCGGCTCATCAGGTAGTTCCCGGCTGCGTCCCTGACGGCCGAAGCGCTTAGAAGAACCGGGAAGATTGTGCCATCTTTGCGGACCAGCTCGAATTCGAGATCCTGGATCGCTCCTTTTGCTTTGAACTGGGGAAATTGCTTTTCGAAAGTCTTCGAGCCTTCAGGAGTGAGAAAGTTGGTGAAGCGCCGATGCCCGAGGACCTCCTCGCGGCTATACTGCAACCACTCCAGCTCAGTGTCGTTAATTTGCACGAAGACGCCGTCCTTATCAAGCGAGTGGTAGCCGCAGGGCGCGCGGTTGTAGAGATCGCTGATCTCTTGCGCCGATCTCTGAAGCGCCTCTTCGGCTTGCTTGCGTTCGGTAATGTCCTGAACGGTTCCACGCACCAGCATCACCTGGCCATTGACGTCCCGCTCCGCTTCGCCGCGAGCGGTGACTCGCCGGACCGTGCCTCCGCGAACCAGATCCAGGTCGAGCTCATACCGGGCGCCGGTGCGAAGAGCCGCATCTACGGCCTCCTTGAGTCGCGCCGCGCTCGGCGGCGTGAAGAACCCGAGGTGCTCCTCGAAAGAAGGCGGCGGCAGCATGGGATCGCGCCACGCCATGTAAGAGAGCCCCTCCGACCAAGTGACGGTATCTGTGGTGGGTTCACACCACCAACTGCCCACCTGCGCCAGGCGCTGCGCTTCTCTCAGCTCCATTTCCCTGCGGTGCAGAATTTCTTCGGCTCTTTCACGCTCCAGATCGCCGCGATTGACGATGGACCCGTTCCAGATCGCTAACGCGCCAAGCAGCGTAATCATGGCAACGATCATGAGGGCGAGAGCATCCCACGCGGATGTCCGGCCTGCGGACAAAGCGCTCCACGCAAGAGCGCCGATCGCCGTCGGAATGATGATGGCGGCAGGGACGAGCCGGCGCGTGAGCGCCCCGCCGGCGGTCGAGCTGGCCAGCAATGCGGCCAGGCCTCGATCCAATCGGGCACACAGCAGACCAAGGGAGAGCAACAGCAAACTAACCGCTGTCTGCAGAGCGATGTGCGTGTAGGATATGTGAGAGCCAGAGACAAAATCGAGCAGCCCGACGATCGACAGGATCGCCGCTAAAGACGCGAGATATTGACGCGGCCAGTGACGCCGCGACCTCCATGCGAAGGACCGGTCCAGCAGCAAGAATGCGAGTCCTAACAGAACAAAACTCAAAGCCGTGATCGGCGCCATCAGCCCGGGACGGCTGCTGAAGAACGCGTCCGGGGCAGGCTCACGGAAGAGTAGTTGGTCGATGCCCAGGTCCCAGCCGAACAGATGTTCCGTCACGCTCAACAAACCCATCAGCGCAGTCGTCGCGCCAATGAGCTGAACGCATCGCATCCTGATCCGCGAACGATCGCCCGCCTTACGCGCCAGCCACAAACCTGCGCCGAGCAACATCAGGCAGACGGCAGCGTTCATCTTGATCACGGGCTGCCCCGGTATGACGCTCTTTAGGGTCGCAATGCGGAACATCATCCCGGCTACCGACAGAAGCCCGACGGCTACCGAAAACAAGCTGGCGAAGCGGACGAACAGACTGAGGTGCCTGACGACTCGAGCATCCGGCGGCAGTTCCACGGGCTTGCCCACGTAAGCGCCAATGGGATGCGCGGCCGCGACAACCCCGATTACGTTTCCATCGGCATCCCGGTACAGCGATCCGTCAAGAAGAACGGAAGTGCTGTGGCCGCCGCGGTGACGAAGCTCCAGTTGGTGGCCCCTGAGAGAGCCCACGCGTAGCACCTGTTCCCAGGCCGCGCGAGCCTTGGCTGGCTCCGCGAAGTGGCCATCGAAGTCCGTGCCGATAAGCTCCGCGCGGGAACGGCCCGTCGCGGTCTCGGCCGCGGCGTTCACGTCGTTGATTTTGCCGTCGTGGCCGACGGTCAGCAGCGGATCGAGGCTCGCTTCGAGGAGGCTGCGATTGTAGACGCTGGCAAGCCTGGCCTGGCTGCGGCTGGCCTCGGCTTCCGCCGCGTGCTGCTTGGCCCAGGCCGAAAGCCGTCCGGCAGTCAACGCAGCGATGAAGAAGGCCGTGAGCGCCACCCAATTCTTGGGATCCTCAATCGTGAGCGTGTAAATCGGCGGCAGGAAGAAGTAATTGAGGCACAGCATGCCCCACACGGACGCAACCAGGGCCGGAAGGCTCTCCCACAGGGCGGCGACAAACAGCACGACCAGCAGCATCGCCAGAGCCACGGTCATCTCATTGATGTGACTGCGAAGGGCGATGCACACCGCGGTAACGGCGCTGATGCCTAGAATGCCCGAGAGGTAACCCGCGGCCTTGCTCCTAAAGTCGATCCACGACCCCACGCTTTATCCATACGCAAACGGGTCCCCACGCAAGCGGGAAGGATCGAAGACGATTCGATGCCCGTAACGTCTTCCGAATGAGTGGCCGGTTTCGAAAATTGCCCCTCGATCGTTGACCGGCCTGGGTGAAAACACCCAGAGTGAGGCAGGCGGCGCACTGCGCGCCTCATCTCCTTAAAGCGACCTTGCCGCTATATAATTCCATCCATGCGCCCCTTTCTGGCTATCCTTGCGCTTTCGCTTGCCGCGCTTGCGTCGGCGGCCTCCGTGGATGGGATCAACATCCACTCGACGATACGAGGCAAAGGCGACAGAACGATCATCTTCGTTCACGGTTGGACCTGCGATGAATCTTCCTGGCGGGGGCAAGTTCCGTTTTTTGAAAAGAAGTACCGGGTGATCACGCTCGATCTGCCGGGCCACGGCAAGAGCGGCTCACCCACCAACGGTCCGCTCACAATGGAGCTCTTCGCGAAATCGATCGAAGCCGTTCGCGTGGAAGCGAAGGCTGGGAAGATTGTCCTTGTCGGCCACAGTATGGGCACGCCGGTCATTCGCGAATACGCGCGCCTATACCCTTCCAACGTCGCCGGGATGGTTCCGGTCGACGGAATCCTCCGGCTCTCGGGCGGCCCTAACGCTCCGAATCCCGAGCGCATGAAGGGACCTGACGGCTTGAAGAATCGCGAGACGATGATCCGCGGCATGTTTGGCCCGTCCGCGACGCCGCCTATTCAAGAACACATTTTGAAAATGATGCTGGCCGCGCCGGAATCGACAGCGTATCAGGCGATGGTCGCCACGTTTGCCGCTCCCAACTGGGTCGATGAGACGTTTCCAGTTCCCGCGCTCGGCATCTATGCCGACCACTCCGCCTCTGACGATCCGGCGTACTTCAAGAAACTCTTTCCAAATGGGAACACTGTCGAAGTTCCCGGCACGGGCCATTTCGTAATGCTCGAAAAACCGCGGGAGTTCAACAAGCTACTGGCGGATTTCCTCCCGAAGGCCAGTTTTTAAGTGTCCGGCTATTGAATTCGCTGCGATCCTAAGTCAAATGGGGTAACCTCGTAGAGTCGCGGGTTTGTCCGCGAGGAGTCCACAAGATCATGCGTAAGTTGATGCTGTCGTCCTTAAGTTTGGCCCTTTTTCCGCTCGCCGCGTTTTCTCAGCCGGCCGGGTGGAACGATCCGTTCCCGCCGCACAAGATCATGGACAACATGTACTACGTGGGATCGAAGGAACTGGCTTCGTTCCTGTTCGTCACCCCGGATGGCGACATCCTGATGAACAGCGGCTATGAGTCCACCGTGCCGGTGATCAAAGCAAGCGTCGAAAAACTCGGGTTCAAGTTCACCGATATCAAGATTTTCATCGCCGGCCACGCGCACCCCGATCACGTTGGCGGAGACAACGCGGTGAAAGAGCTGACCGGCGCACAGGTAGTCGTGGGGCGCGTGGATGCCGAGAAGACAAAGCAATACACTCCCGCGGGCAAGGAACACCCGATGGATCGTCTGGTCGACGATGGCGATACCGTTTCGCTAGGAGGCACCACTCTGACCGCGCACATGATGCCCGGCCACACGCGCGGATGCCTCGCCTGGAGCACGACTCTTAAGGAAAACGGCAAGAGCTACTACACATTTATCGAGTGCAGCTTGAACGGCCAGTTCTTGCAGCAGCTCGATAATTATCCGGGAATGATCGACGACTTCAGGGCAACTTACAAGAAGGCTCTCACGTTTCCGGTGGAAGTGTGGGTCAGCTCTCATGCGTCGTTCTACAACATGGCCGACAAGTACGCCAAGCTAGAGAAGCGCGGCCCGAACGATCCGAATCCATTCATCGACCCCGAGGGCTACAAGGCTCACGTCGCCCAATACGAGAAGAGCTTCGAGGCCGCCGTGGCCCGCATGCAAACGCAAGGGCAAGGCAAAGCCAAGTAGCGCTCGCCGTTTCCGCAACGGACAGTCATCTATATCGATCTGCCTTCATAAGGACACGCACGCCGTGAAGCCGCGCTTGGCGTCTTTGGCGAGCGGATTGGCGCGTTTTGCTAGTGATCATGGCGGGCTCCGCCGCTACACTGAGACTGAAAGGAAGTGAGGAGACCCAATGACCGAAACAGGAACGAAACAAACGGCAAGCTCTAATCCAGTCACATTTTCTTCCAAAGCATACGCGGCCCAGAGCGCCACATCGGGCCTCGGCGCGTTTGCGGTTCAACGGCGCGCTCCGCGGCCAGAGGACGTCCAGATCGAAATCCTGTATTGCGGCGTTTGCCACTCGGATTTGCACCAGGTGCGTGACGAATGGCACTCGTCCATGCCCACCGTTTATCCGTGCGTGCCGGGACACGAAATCGTCGGGCGCGTAGTGAAGGCCGGAAGCGCGGTGAAGAAATTCAAGGAAGGCGACATCGCGGCTGTCGGTTGCATGGTGGACTCCTGCCGCAAGTGCTCGAACTGTCTCGCTGGCGATGAGCAGTACTGCGAGAACTTCATGACCCTGACCTATAACGCCCCGGACAAATTCCTCGGCGGCGTCACCTACGGCGGTTATTCGGACAGCATTGTGGTCGATGAGGCGTACGTGCTGCGCGTGCCGAACGGGCTGGATCCGGCGGGCGCCGCGCCGCTGCTCTGCGCCGGCATCACTACGTACTCGCCGCTGCGGCACTGGAAGGCGGGCAAGGGGAAGAAGGTCGGAATCGTCGGGCTCGGCGGATTGGGTCACATGGGGCTGAAGTTCGCGAAGGCATTCGGTGCGAATGTCGCGCTCTTCACGACTTCGCCGAAGAAGACGGCGGACGCGGTGAGGCTCGGCGCGGATGAGGTCATCGTTTCCACCGATCCCGCGGCGATGCAGAAGCATGCCCGCAGTTTCGATTTCATTCTGGACGCAGTCTCCGCGCCGCACGATTTGAACGCATATCTGCAACTGCTGAGACGCGACGGAACCATGACGCTAGTGGGCGCGCCTGAGCAACCCGCG
>JASHRP010000274.1 GCA_030037375.1 Bryobacteraceae bacterium
TGATGCTGCGGTTTCACACGCAGACGGCCGGATCGTCGCTGACTGCACAGCAGCCCGAGGTCAACGCGGTGCGAGTGACGATTGAGGCGTTGGCCGCCGTGTTGGGCGGCACGCAATCGCTGCACACGAATGGAGCGGACGAGGCTTTGGGCTTGCCGACCGAGGATTCGGCGCGGCTGGCGTTGCGCACGCAGCAAGTGATCGCTTATGAGAGCGGTGTCACGAAAGAACCAGACCCCCTGGGAGGCAGCTATTACGTCGAGAAACTGACCGATGAGATCGAGCGCGGGGCCCGCGAGTACATCGATCGGATCGATGCGCTGGGCGGCACGCTTGCGGCGATCGAGAAGGGATTCATTCAGGGCGAAATCCAGAATTCGGCGTATGCGTATCAGCAATCTGTGGAACGGGGGACGACGGTCGTCGTGGGAGTGAACAAGTTTCAGGAGGGCGAGCGGCATACGCCTCCTGTATTTAGCCTCGATCCCGCGCTGGAACGCCGGCAGGTCGAACGTCTGCGCGAATTGAAGGCGTCGCGCAGCGCGACGGCCGTGGGCGACAGCCTATGCGAGCTGGAGCGCGCGGCACGAGGCTCGGAGAATCTGATGCCGCGAATCCTGGCGGCATGCGGGGTGCTGGCGACGCTCGGAGAAATTTCGGATTCGCTGCGAAAGGTTTTCGGCGAGTATCGTGAGGCGTGAAGTTCACATCATCGGCGGCGGACTCGCGGGATGCGAAGCGGCCTGGCAAGCGGCTCGGGCCGGCGTGCGCGTGGTCTTGTACGAAATGCGGCCGCGGCGCCAAACAGCGGCGCATAAGACGGACGCTTTGGCCGAGCTGGTCTGCAGTAATTCTCTAAAAAGCGAGCAGCCGCATACGGCGCCGTGGCTATTGAAGGAAGAGCTCCGGAGGCTTGACTCGCTACTGATCGGTTCCATTGCGCCGCGGGCTCGAGTTCCAGCGGGCCATGCGCTCACCGTGGATCGCGAGGTCTTCGCTGCGGAAGTTTCGCGCTCGATTGAGGATCACCCGGCAATCGAGATCCAGCGCGAGGAAGCAACGTCGCTAGACGAGAACAAAGTTTGGATCATCGCCAGCGGTCCGCTCACATCCGACGCGTTGGCCGCGGAGATCGGGCGAATGACAGGATCCAAGCGCCTGTTCTTCTACGACAGCATCAGCCCGATTGTTGAAGCGGATTCGATTGATCGATCAATTGCGTTTGCGGCTTCGCGGTACGGGAAGTCGTTGGACGGAACCGACGACTATCTCAATTGCCCTTTCGACAAGCCGCAGTACGAAGCGTTTCTGGACGCGCTCCTCGGAGCTGCAACCGTTCCGGCGCATATCGAAGAAGATCGCGTCAGCTATTTCGAGGCATGCCTTCCGATCGAAGAGCTTGCGCGCCGCGGCCGCGACACTCTGCGCTTCGGCCCCATGAAACCGATGGGGTTGACCGATCCGCGCACCGGGCGCAGGCCTTACGCAGTCGTCCAGCTTCGCAGCGAGAATGTCCGTGCCGGCAGCTACAACTTGGTCGGCTTTCAAAATCACATGCGTTTCGGAGATCAGGAGCGAGTGTTTCGAATGATTCCGGGGCTGGAGCGTGCCGAGTTTCTCCGCTTCGGCCAAGTGCACCGGAATACGTACATCAATGCTCCGGCGCTGCTCGATCCGAACCTCCAATTGCGCGGATCTCCGAACATCTTCTTCGCGGGCCAGATTTCGGGCGTGGAAGGCTACGTCGAATCGATTGCAACGGGCCTGGTGGCCGGTCAAAATGCCGCCGCGATCGCGCTGGGCGAAACACCGCGGGCGTATCCGCGCAGAACGGCTGTGGGCTCTCTTTGCGCGTATGTTTCGGGCGCGGATGCGGCGAACTATCAGCCGGCCAACATCACGTTCGACTTGCTGCCGAAGCTCGAAAACCCGCCGAAGGATCGCAAGCTGCGGCACGCTGAAGTGTGCCGCCGGGCGCTAGAGGCGTTAGAGGAGTTCCGGTGTGCCCGAGTCTGAACCGGCCTCTGATTTGGGCCGCGCCGTCGAGCGATATTTGTCCGATCTGCGGCTTAAGAACGCCTCGCCGCATACGCTGCGTAATTATGCCACCGATCTCAGCGAGTTTCTGAATTACTTCTCGCCGCCGGACACGGGCCCTCCTGCGCCTCGCGCGATCTCAGCGTTCGACTTGAGAGAGTGGCTCGGGTCTCTGTACGAGCGGGGCCTCGATCCCATGTCCACGCGGCGCAAGCTGGCGGTTGTGCGGTCGTTCTTCCGGTTTTTGCTGCGCGAAGGAACGCTTGAATCGAATGTTGCGAGATTGGTGCGCACGCCCAAGGCTCCCAAGCGCATGCCGCTGGTACCGAGCGCGGAGCAGACAAACGGCCTGATCGACTCGATTGATTCAAAAGCCGGCCCTGAGCTCGACCGCCCACAGCCGGAACGCGATTTGTTGATCTTCGAGATCCTGTACGGGTGTGGCCTGCGCGTGAGCGAATTGGTCGGGTTGAACCTCGACGACTTCGATTGCACGGAACGATGGATTCGCGTACGCGGGAAGGGCCGAAAAGAACGGCAGGTGCCTTATGGAGCCAGAGCCGAACAGGCTTTAGAGCGGTACCTGGCGGCGCGCGCCTCACATTCGGCTGAACCGGCTCTCCTGGTGACGCGCAAAGGCACGCGACTCAGCGATCGCGGCGCGCGGGCGATCGTAAAGTTCTATGCCCGCGCTTTAGCGGGCGACGGATCGCTACATCCGCATAGCTTCCGCCACGCCTATGCGACGCATTTGCTCGCCGACGGCGCGGATTTGCGGTCGATTCAGGAACTGCTCGGCCACGCGAGATTATCGACGACGCAGAAGTACACGCAGGTATCGCTCACGGATCTGATGGCCGTGTACGATAAGGCGCACCCGAAGGCCAAGGGCTAGCGGAAGACTTCGCTCAGCCGAACTTCAAGCGCGGGGTGGTCGGTCCGCAGCACGCCGCTTTTGACTTCGCGAAGACCTTCGGCGGGTGTGGCGATGTAGGCCTGTCGAGTATCGGGATCGAGCACCCAGACGCAGGGGACGCCCATCTCAAGATAGTCTTTGATGCGTACTTCGATGCGGCTCATCCGATCCTCAGGAGACAGTACCTCGATACAAAGCAAAGGCGCCTTGGTCACGATCGGTTCGTCCGAATACTCAGAAATGCAGACGTCGGGTACGCGGAACCGGGTTGGCTTCACCTGAACACGGAGTTCCGGTATCACCTCGATTCCCGCGGGGACCAGTGCCGTCAAGATAACAATTAGCCTGCCCTGAAGTCTGCTGTGCGGTCTTTCGCCCAAATTGCGCTCCTCAATGTGGCCATCCACATAGTCGCAATCCGGCTCATAGGTCGACGCCAGATACTCTTCCACGGAGACTAACGTCTTGGTGGACATGACAATTTCATCTTACGCGCGTTCGAGGTACGCCGACTCAGAGGTCGACACGCGAATCTTCTCGCCTTCGTTGATGAACGGGGGCACTTGCACTACCAACCCGGTCTCGAGCTTGGCCGGCTTGGTAACGTTCGAAACCGTCGCGCCCTTAATGCCCGGCTCCGTCTCGACCACGGTGAGATCCACGGAGGGGGGCAGTTCCACGCTAATCGGTTTGCCCTCGTAGAACTCAACGGCGACCTTGAGATTCGGGATCAGGAAATTGGTCGCGTCGCCCAGCAGGTCCTTCATCAGATGCATCTGTTCGAAGGTCTCGGTATTCATGAAATAGAAGTACTCGCCGTCGTCGTAGAGATACTCCATCTCGTGTTCGTCGAGCTGGGCCTTTTCGACGCGATCTTCCGAGGAGAACCGGTGCTCCAGCATGGTTCCGGTGCTGAGTTTCCGCATCTTCACCTGCACGAAGCCGCGCAGGTTTCCCGGCGTGCGGTGCTCCATTTTGAAGACCGAGCACAACTCATTGTTGAACTTGATCACCATCCCCGGGCGCAATTGAGTCGCAGAGATCATAGTCTGAAAGTTTTCTCAGTTTAGCAGAGATTCCCCTTGACGATGTATTAATACATTACTACACTAGAACTATCAATGACCGGGACAGCCAAAGCGCCGATCCGATTCCGGCTCGATCCTCACAGCGGCGTGCCGGCTTACCGCCAGATCATCGATCAGGTGCAGGGCGGATTGGCCTCCGGCGCGTTGGTGAGCGGCGATCAGCTTCCGACCGTGCGGCAACTGGCGGTCGATCTGGCGATCAACCCCAACACGGTTTTGCGGGCTTACCGGGAATTGGAGATACGTGGCGTGCTCGATTCACAACAGGGCACGGGGACGTTTATCGCGGAGCGTAAGGTCACGCCGGACGATGCGGAACGAGCCCGACGGCTCGAACAACTAGTGGCCGAATTCGTGGCGCGCGCCGGAGCCGGCGGATTCACGGTAGAGGAACTGATTTCCAGACTTGGCGAATTGGAGAACGGCAAAAAATGAAACCCAGAGAACCGATGTTCAGAGTAAGCGGGCCCGGCGTGATTTGCTTCGCGCTTTTCGTGGCAGCGGGAGTGGCGGGCGCGGTGCTCCTCCAGCAGCCGGCTCCGTTCTTCGCCGGAGTGCTGATCGGGATTTATTGCCTACTGTCAATCAAGGTCGTCCGGCAATGGGAGAAAGTCGCGGTGCTGCGGCTGGGCAAATACATCGGCCTGCGCGGGCCAGGGATGTTTTGGATCATCCCGGTTGTAGATACGCTCACGCCGTATGTCGACCAGCGCATTCGGGCTACAAGCGTCAGCGCCGAATCGACTTTGACCCGCGACACGGTGCCGACTAGCGTGGACGCGATCATTTTCTGGCTGGTTTGGAACGCCGAGAAATCGCTGCTTGAAGTGGCCGACTTCGAGAACGCGATCCTGCTGAGTGCCCAAACGGCGCTGCGCGAAGCTATCGGTCGGCATGAGCTCTCGCAGATGATCGCGGAGCGGGAAACTCTCGGGCGCGAGCTTCAACGCGTGCTGGACGAGAAAACCAACCCGTGGGGGATCACGGTGCAGTCGGTGGAGATTCGAGACGTGCGCATTCCGCAGATGCTGGAAGATGCGATGTCCCGCGAAGCGCAGGCCGATCGCGAACGCCGCGCCCGGATCATCCTGGGCGAGGCCGAAACGCAGATTTCGAGTAAATTCGCCGAGGCCGCGGTCACCTACAACGACAATCCCATCGCTCTGCATCTTCGCGCCATGAACATGCTGTATGAGGCGATCAAGGAGCGTGGCGCAATGGTGGTTGTCCCGTCGTCCGCAGTCGAGACGATGGGACTTGGCGGTTTGTTGGGCACGACGTCTCTGGCAAAGGGGCAGTCATGATTCGATATCTTGCCTTTACAGTGATCGCAGCAGCAGCCTGGGGTCAATCATTCGAGGTCGCTTCGGTGAAACCGATCGGCCCCGTAGAAGCTGGTGGCGGCCGCAGCAGTACGGGGCCGGGTGGAATGGGTGTGGGATGCGACGGCCATGCTCCTCAAGTCGAGGGGAACCGCTTCACCGTCACGACAACTCCGTACGCGCTGATCACCTGGGCGTACGGGTACAACAAAACGTGGGGCTGCTCCTACGTGAGTTTTGCGAATTTGATCACTGGAGGGCCTGCGTGGGTAAGATCGGAACGGTTTGAGGTGCAGGCTGTGATCCCGGCGGACGCGCCCAAATACACCTTCGACGAGTTCATGCGTGGTGACGCCACACAGTTGGAGAAGATGCTCCAGAACCTGTTGACTGAGCGTTTCAAGCTCGCGGTGCATCGGGAATCGAAGGAGGTTCCCGTGTACGCGCTCACCGTGGCGAAGGGCGGCTCAAAGCTAACTCGGCCTTCACCCGAAGACAAAAAAGGGTTTGGCATGCGCCGCATGCCGGATCAGTCCAATAATTTGATCGGACGGAAGGTCGAGATCCGCGACCTCGCCTTTCTGCTGTTGATGACGACGCGGAGGCCGGTGGTGGATCGAACCGGCCTTACCGGCGAATTCAATTTCGATCTCGCATTCGCACCGTTTGACGACAGCTCGGCGGAGACCACAGGACCCTCTTTGTTCACGGCATTGCCGGAGCAACTCGGCCTGAGGCTCGATACCACGAAGGCGCCCTTGGATGGCTTGGTGATCGACGGGGCTGAGAAGCCTTCGGTTAACTGAGGCAGAACTATAACCCGGTTGGCGCTCGTTCTGTTCGCCATTTCCGCGGCCGCCGACGCTCAGACGTTCGAGGTCGCGTCGATCAAAGTGCACAACGCCGCGGTGGACCGCCCGATCGTAAAGAATCCGGGCGCGAATCCGATTCGCATTTCCGGGAGCCGCGCTGATTTGCAAATGGTTACGCTGAAGGATCTGGTGATGGCCGCATACAACGTGAAGGAATATCAGGTATCGAGAGCCCCGGAATGGGCCGGCGCGGTCGACAGTATCTTCGATGTTTCCGCCAAGGCGCCCGGCAGCACTCCGCCAACGATGGAGCAGGTGCGGCCGATGCTGCAGGCGCTGCTCGCCGAGCGATTCAAACTGAAGATTCGGCGCGAATCGAAACAGCTCGCAGTTTATAACCTGACGGTCGCGAAGAATGGTCCCAAGTTGAAGGCGGTCTCGGAGGATGCAGGTCCGGCGCCGAGCATGCGACGCGGGTCCGTGGAACAGATCGCGGCATTGCTGTCGCTGTTTCTGGATCGGCCGGTGATCGACAAAACCGGCCTCACGGGCATATTCGACTACAACGCCAAGTTGGCCGAGCTCGATGTGAACACGGCAGACGCCGCGGACGTGATTGCAAGAACGCTGACTGCCATTCAGAATCAGCTCGGACTCCGTGCCGAACCGGGAAGAGCCACGCTGGAAATGATCGTGATCGAGAGCGCGGAGCGGCCTTCGGCGACCTGAATCCACCGTCAGCGGGTTATCATCAAAAATACACCCGCATGATCCCCGAAACGATCCCTGAAGGTCTCACGTTTGACGACGTTTTACTGCTCCCGTCCCGCAGCGACGTCGTCCCGGCCCAGACCGATACGCGGACATGGTTAACGCGGAAGATCGGGCTCAACATTCCGGTTGTCAGCTCGGCGATGGACACGGTGACCGAATCGCACCTGGCGATTGCGCTCGCGCAGCAGGGCGGTATCGGAATGATCCATCGCAACATGCCGATTGAGCGGCAGGCCGAAGAGGTCGACCGGGTAAAGCGCTCGGAGAGCGGCATGATCGTCGACCCAGTCACGATCGATCCCGAGCAGAAAATCTCAGACGCGCTGGAAGTGATGAAGCGCTACCGCATCTCCGGCGTGCCCGTGACTAAAGAAGGAAAGCTAGTCGGCATTCTGACGAATCGCGATCTGCGCTTCGAGACACGCTACGATCTGCCTATTTCGCAGGTGATGACCAAGGAGAACCTCATTACCGTGGGGGTTGGCACGACACTCGAGGAAGCCGAAGCGATTCTGCATCAACATCGCGTCGAGAAGCTTCTGGTGGTGGATGAGCACTACAACCTGAAGGGGTTGATCACGGTCAAGGATATTCAGAAGAAGTTAAAGTACCCGAACGCCGCCAAGGACGCTCAGGGCCGCTTGCGGGTAGGCGCGGCGGTAGGTTCCGCAGGGGATTTCCTGGAGCGCGCAAAGGCGCTGGTCGCGGCCAAGGTGGATGTGATCGCAGTCGATTCGGCGCATGGCCACCACAGAGGCGTACTGGATGCAGTCGCCACCATCAAGCGCGAGTTGCCGGACGTGCAGTTGATCGCGGGCAACATCGCGACGTATGAAGGCGCTCGCGATCTGATCGCGCTGGGTGCGGACGGAATCAAGGTCGGCATCGGACCGGGATCGATCTGTACGACTCGGGTTGTAAGCGGAGCGGGCGTGCCACAAATCACCGCAATCGCGGAGGCGGCCAAAGCGACGGCGGGCACCGGGGTTCCGCTGATTGCGGACGGCGGCATCAAGTATTCGGGCGATCTGACTAAAGCCATCGCGGCGGGCGCGGATTGCGT
>JASHRP010000275.1 GCA_030037375.1 Bryobacteraceae bacterium
ACAACCAGCGCGTGCGCAGCGAGGTGCGCCAGGCGGTAATCTCGCTGATCGACTCCGAGCCCACGCTGTTGAGCTCGCTCGAAAAGCAGCAGATTTCGGATGAAGTTCTGGACGAGGTCTTCGGCCTGGGGCCGCTCGAGCCCCTGCTGACCGATCCCACCATCTCCGACATTCTGGTGAACACGCACCGCCAGGTCTATGTGGAGCGGCGCGGCTTGTTGGAGCTGACCAACGTCAACTTCCGCGACGACGCGCACCTGCTGCGGATCATCGACAAGATCGTGAGCCAGGTTGGCCGCCGCATCGACGAATCGACGCCCATGGTGGACGCGCGCTTGAGCGACGGATCGCGCGTCAACGCCATCATTCCGCCGCTCGCGGTGGACGGGCCGCTGCTCTCGATCCGCCGTTTTTCGACCGACAAACTGATGCCGCCCGACCTGGTGGACCGCAAGGCGCTTACCTCGGGAATGATGGAGCTGCTCGAGGCCACCGTCAAGGCGCGCATGAACATCATCATCGCGGGCGGAACCGGCGCCGGAAAAACCACGCTGCTCAACGCGCTTTCGGCGTTCATCAGCGCCAAGGAACGCATCGTCACCATTGAAGACGCGGCCGAATTGCAGCTCAAGCAGCCGCACGTGGCGCGTCTCGAAACCCGCCCGCCCAACCTCGAAGGCCACGGCGCGGTGCGCCAGCGCGAATTGCTGGTCAACAGCCTGCGTATGCGCCCCGACCGCATCGTCGTGGGCGAGGTCCGCGGCGAAGAAGCGCTGGACATGCTGCAGGCCATGAACACCGGTCACGACGGCTCGCTCACCACGGTCCACGCCAACTCACCGCGCGACGCCGTCAGCCGCCTGGAAGTCATGGTGTCCCTGGCCAATTCCAATATGCAGCTCACCTCCATCCGCCAGCAGATCTCGAGCGCAGTGCACCTGCTGGTGCAGGCCTCGCGCTTGAGCGACGGCTCACGCCGCGTGGTTTCGCTCACCGAGGTCACCGGCATGGAAGGCGAGGTGGTGACGCTCCAGGATCTGTTCGTGTTCGAGCGGCGCGGCCTCGATCCGGACGGACGCGTGGTGGGGCGTTTCGCCGCCACCGGAATCCGGCCCAAGTTCTACGAGAAGCTGCTGAGCGCCGGCATCCGCCTGCGCGCCGACCTGTTCGACGAAGTTGTGGAGGTCTAGATGCAATTTTTTATCTTGATGGTGTTGTTGTGGGGCGCCGCGGTGGGCGCGTGGATTGTGCTGTCCCGCTACGTCAACTCCGTCGACGCGCAGAAAATCCGCGACCGCCTGATCGGAACCAAGAAAGCCGCCAAGAAGAAAGCGGCCGCGGCGGCGAGCTCCCAGAAATCGGTGATTCACGGAGCGGACGCGGCCCCCAACAAGTTCGCGCAAATGCTGGTGGACCGGTACAAGCTCGCCCCCAAGATCACGGAGCTCCTGGAGCAGGCCGGCCTGCGCTGGCCTCCGGCGCGCCTGGTGCATCTATGCCTGTTATCGTTCGCCGGCGGCGTGATCGTGTCTTATTTGATGTTGCCGCTGCCGCACGTGGTCGATCTGGTGGTCGGCTTGGCGGCGGGCTGCGCGCCGGTTTTGTACGTGTATATGCAGCGCAAGTCGCGCCTTAAGCGCTTCGAGGAGCTGTTCCCGGACACGCTCGAATTCATCAGCCGCTCGATGCGCGCGGGCCACGCCTTCTCGGTGTCGCTGGAGATGATCCATCGCGAATTTCAAGAGCCGGTCTCGGGCGAGTTCCGGCGCACCTTCGAGGAACACAACCTGGGTCTGCCGATCGAGGTCGCGCTGCAGAAGCTGGGCAATCGCGTGCCTTCGCTCGACGTGCACTTCTTCGTTTCCGCGGTGCTGCTGCAGAAGCGCACCGGCGGCAATCTGGCCGAGATATTAGACAAGCTGGCCTACGTCATCCGCGAGCGCTTCAAGCTGCGCGGCCGCATTCGTGCGGTCAGCGCGCACGGCAAGATGACGGCCACCGCTCTGAGCTGCATCCCGATCGCGGTGGGCGTGCTGATGTTTTATACCAATCCGGATTACGTGCAGTTCTTTTTCAAGGACGATGTCGGCAACCTCATGCTGATCGGCGCGATCGTGCTGCAGTTGATCGGCTACGGGGTCATGAAAAAGATCGTGAATATCGAGGTTTAATTCCATGCCTTTTATCCTGACCGTGCTTGTGTTCGTGCTTCTGGCGACGGCCCTGGCCAGCGCGGGAATGCGCGTCTACGTCCGTCCCAAAGAAGCGCTGGAACGGCTGGCCGGCGGAACGCAGGCGGTCGAGCAGATGCCGTCGCATCCCAGCCTGGCGATGCACGACCTGATCAAGAAGCTGGGCAACTTGATTCCCCAGTCGCCCAAGGACGTCACGGTGATGCAGCGGCGGCTGATCCGGGCGGGGATGCGCAGCCCCAACGCGCTCAAAATGCTGTACGGCTCGAAAGTCGTCCTGGGAGTCACGCTGCCGTTGCTGGCCGCGGTCAGCGTCGCGGGCATGGCCTCCGATTCGGGCAACAAATTCGCGGCGATCATCGGGGCCGGCGCGATGGGATTCTTCGCGCCCAATGAGTATGTCCGCCGCAAGTCGGCGGGGCGCCAGCATGAGATCGCGAAAGGGCTGCCCAACGCGCTGGACCTGCTGGTGGTTTGCGTCGAAAGCGGATTGGGCCTCGATCAGGCCATCTTGCAGGTGTCCAAAGAATTGGAACACGCGCATCCGGAAATCAGCGAGGAGTTAGGCATGGTCAACCTGGAGCTCAAGGCCGGAAAGCGCCGCGTCGAGGCTCTTCGCAATTTGGCCGAGAGAACCGGCGTCGAGGATTTGAAGAAATTGGTAGCGGTGCTGATTCAGGCCGACCGCTTCGGCACCGGCGTGGCGCAGAGCCTGCGCGCGCACGCCGACTTCATGCGCATTCAGACCCGCCAGGTGGCCGAGGAAAAAGCGGCCAAGCTGGGCGTGAAATTGATCTTCCCCATCTTCTTTTGCATCCTGCCGTCGCTGTTCGTGGTGACGGTGGGCCCGGTGGCAATGAAGATTATTCGTGAGCTGGTCCCAATGATGAACAACATCTAGTACTCGGCTAAAGGTTAGGTCTAGTAAAGCCGAATTAAAACTGACTGGAAAGGAGAAACAACCATGGACACCTCTACCGTTCGAATGATTTGCGCCGCGCTGGCGGTGGTGTTTGGAGGGATTATCTGGTTTCGCCGCAAGAAGAACGCGGATGAGTAGTTCCAAGGCGAGCGGGAAGGGCGCTGGAGTGCCGGCGAGCTTTCCGGCGGCCCGGTAGGGAAGGCGGGAGCAAGCTAAACCACGGCGCGGCGCAAGCGTGTTGCGCGCGCCGGCAATGTCTTACGCAGGGCAATGCCAGCTTGAGAGGGCAGGAGGAAGACGCCGCGGCCGCCCGGGAGGGGCGGCCCGGTGAACCCGTTGGTGGAGATGGAGTCACGTATGCTTCGGAAGTCACGGTTTGGAACGAGGACGCGGCCGGTACATAAGGCCGGAGCGGCCATCGGCATCGCGATGTGGGCGCTGGCCGGGATCTGGATGCTCTCCGGGGGATCCGCTCTCGCGGGCACCTTCGGAACGGTGGTGCCGATCGGCGGCGAGGGCGCGGATCTGGCGCTCGATCAGACCCGGGGAGTCCTGTATGTCGCGGACTTCACGGCCAACCGCATCGACGTGATGTCGCTCGCGACCAATCAGGTCACGACCTCGATCAACGTTCCCGCGCAGCCCAGCACTCTGGCGATATCCGCGGACGGGCACTGGCTGCTGGTGGGTTGTTACGGCAACAACACCGCGCCGGCCACTCCGCAGAGCGGCTTGACGCTGATCGATCTGACCAACAATTACGCTCAACAGAATTTTTCGCTGGGCAGCCCGCCGCTGGGCGTGGCTTTCGGTCTCGACGGCAACGCACTGGTGCTGACCACCAGCGCGTTCATCCTTTTCAGCCCGTCGCTGGGGACCACCCAGGCGATCACGTCGGTTTCGGCGGCCGCGGCCCAAGCGACGCCGGTTCCCCCGGTGAACTTCCCGCCCAATATCACCGGCGCGAGCGTCGCCACCTCGGCGGATTATAAATCGGTTTACGGATTGGCCGACAATCTCCTTTTCTATTACAACGCGGTCGATCACGCGGTGACCGCAGGGTACTACACCTCGACTCCCGCGCAGGGTCCGCGAGCGGTCAGCGTCGCCGCGGACGGCAGCTACGCGGTGATGGGCTGGATGCGGGTCAATCAGAATTTGCAGGACACCGCTGAATTCGGCAATTCAGCCAGTTCCACGAACATTCCCTCGGGCATTTTGAACCTCGGCGGACACGCCGTCGATTCCGCGCACAATCTGGTTTATTCGCAAGTGGTGCTGGGGACGGGCGTGACCGCGAACGGCCAAAACGTGGCCCCGGCTTTGCAAATGCTAAGGGGCGATAACCTGACCGTGCTCGACACTATCTTCCTGCCCGAGAACCTGGCGGGAAAAGCCTTGCTCACCAGCGACGGCAGCGTGATGTATGCGCTTTCGCAGAGCGGCGTGATGGTGTTGCCGGTGGGATCGCTGAACAAGTATCCGCGCATCGCGACCAGCGCCCAGAACCTTTTGTTCCTCGACAATTTCTGCGTTCGCAACGCGACCTCCCAGACGCTCACCATCAGCGATCCGGGCGGCAATCAGACGCCCTTCAGCATCGCAAGCTCCAACCCGGGCGTGACCGTCTCGCCGTCCTCGGGAGTCACTCCGGCGCTGGTCACGGTCAGCGTGGATCCGAACGCATTTCAGAATCAGACCGGAACCACCGACGTCAGTTTATCGATCAGCAGCGTGGCCGCGATCGATGCGGCGCCCTCGGTGACGGTGCTGGTCAACGCGCCGCAGCCCAGCCAGCGCGGCTCGATCGTGAATATCCCCGGAACGCTGGTCGATCTGCTGTCGGACAACTCGCGCGTCCAGTATTACGTGCTGCGGCAGGACGCCAATCAGGTTGAGGTGTTCAACGGAACCAACAACGCCCAGATCGCCTCGCTGCCAACTTGCCCGCGGCCGATGTCGCTGGCGGAGACGCTCGACGGCAACAAACTGCTGGTGGGCTGCGACGCGGCGCACGTCATGTATGTGTACGACCTGAACGCGATGCAGCAGCTCACGCCGGTCGATACCGGGAACGGTTATGTCCAATCGGTGGCGGTCTCGAACGGGCTCACCCTGGCGGTGATGCGCGACGGGGGGGGCGGTCCGCCCTACCTCGCCTCAATCGATCTGGTTCTCAATCAGGCGACCACGCTGCCTACGCTGGGCGTGTATCAGAATCAGCTCACTCAAGTGAACACGGTTCTCTCGGGATCTCCGAACGGCGCCACGATTCTGATTGCCTCCTCTGACGGCCATACCATGCTTTATGACGCAAACGTGAACTCGTTCACCATTTCGCGGCAGGACTTCTCTCAGCTCACCGGAGCGTACGCGGCATCCGCATTCGGGCAGTATGTGGTGGGGAACACGCTGTTGAATTCGTCTCTGGTGCCGGTGGCGACAATCGACACGCAGGGACTGGAGCCCTCGGGATTCACGTTCGTGGGACAGACCGGTTACATGACATCTTCCCAGAACACCGCTAGCCCGGGCATGATCGAAAGCGTGAACCTGGCCAGCGGCGGCGGAATTCAACCGACGATGATGGTGGAATCGCCGAGCCTGGCGAATGAACCTCCCACGGCGACGGTCGGGACGGTCTGCACCACGACGACAACCGGCAACAACAGCCAGCAGGTGTGTCAAACCGGCCTTACGCTGACCATTACTAACTGCTCCACTGGCAGCAACGCTAACGGCTCGACCACCAACACGTGCACCACCACGACCTCCGTTTTGTTGCCTCCGCAAAATTCGTTCACCCGGTCGCTGGTGATGCTGCAGGACGGCAGCGCGTTCGTCAATCTGACGACCTCCGGGGTCACCATCCTGCCGCCGAGTTACGCGGCATCGATTGCGCCGCCGCAGATCAACGCGGTGGTGAGCGCCGCCGACTTCCAATCGCCGGCCGCTCCCGGCGGCTTAGTCTCGATTTTCGGAAGCTCGCTGAGCCCGACCAATCAGACCACCAGCGAGATCCCGGTGCCGACGGCGCTGGCTTCGAGCTGCCTGACGGTAAACGGCCAGCCCATGCCGCTGATCTTCGTGTCGCCGACGCAGGTCAACGCGCAGATGCCGTTCCAGGCCTTCGGCGACGTGGTGATGGTGGTTCATACTCCCGGCGGCGTCAGCCCGAACTTCAACCTGACGGTTCAATCGAACGCGCCCGCGGTCTTCGAGACCGGGGCCGCGGGACCGCTGACGGATGTTCCAACGGTGGTCCGGCAAGCCACCAACCTGCTGGTGACGGATTCCAATCCGATTCACTTGGGCGACGCGATTACTCTGTACACAACCGGCCTCGGCGCGGTGTCGCCGGTGGTTCCCAACGGGACCCCGGGGCCGAGCAATCCTTTGGCTAACGCGATCATGGTTCCTTCCGTCACGCTGGGCGGAGCGAACCTGTCGGTTAGCTTCGCGGGGCTGGCGCCGGGCGAAGTGGGCGTGTATCAGATCAACGCGATTGTGCCCGGTACGGCTCCGCAAGGACTCAATATTCCGCTCACGGTGACTCAGGGCGCTAACTCGCAGACCGTGACCGTTCGCGTCGTTCAATAGACCGGCGCGCAAATAACTCGTTGACCCGAAGGTAGAGGGGGATCTCATGAAACTGGCTCGAATACTTGTAGTGTGCGCATGCGCGGCGGCATTGCCGGCCGCGTGGGGGCAGAAATGGGAAGTCGGCGGCGCGGTGGGCGGAGGGTTCTATACCTCCGACGACATCAGCTCGCCGTCCGGCACGGCGTCGGCGAAGATCGGCACCAATCTGGCGGGCAGCTTTTGGCTGGGCAACTCCGGCCGGGGCAAGTGGGGCGGAGAGCTTCGCTACGACTATGAGATGGGAGACCTGGAACTGAACCAGAACTCCACGCATGCCAGTTTCGCCGGCCGCAGCCAAGCCGTCCATTACGATTTGTTGTGGCAGCCCGCCGGCAGTGAGGCGGTCATTCAACCCTTCGTCGCATTCGGCGCGGGAATCAAGATCTATCAGGGCACCGGCACTCAGGTTGTGTATCAGCCGCTGAGCAATATCGCGCTGCTGACGCAAGCGCAAGACCTGGTGGCGATGGCTAGCGTGGGCGGAGGAATCAAGGTGAAGATTGCTCCTCGCGTCAGCCTGCGGCTGGACATTCACGACTTCCTTACGCCGTTCCCCAAACAGGTGATTACGCCGGTGACCGGTAAGAGCCCGGGCTGGCTGCAGGATTTCGTGCCCATGGCCGGACTGGCGTTCACGTTCTAGCCGAACGAAGGCGCGCGGCGAATTCACCGCAGCCTAGCGAAACGGCCGGGAAACGCCGATTCATCAGATGTAGAGGCCGGACGGCGCAGCCGGATTTAGAGATGGACGCACTCAATCTGACCGAACTGCTGGTGGCGGTGTTGGCCGTCGTAGGCGCGATCATGGTGCTGCGCAAGCGCTACGACAGCAATGTGCCGCTGCTGTTTTACTTCGTGCTGATCGTGTTCTGCAATTTCTCGGACCGCGCAATAAACCCATACCTGCTGTACGCGGGCCTGGTTCTGGCGATGCTGCTGCGCTTCGAGTTTATGGGCGGAGGTTTCGTGAAGCTGATTGCGTTTCTCACCGCGGCGAGCCTCGCATCGATCGTTTTCGCGATGGTTTCCGAGGTCTTAACCTAGCTTTTTCCTCTCATTAATTAAGGGAGATCTCCCGCTAGTTTGGTAACCCTCCCACCGGCAAAAGGGCTCACCGTTGAAGCTTCGCTTCCCGAGGGAAGCTACGCGACGACGCATGGCGCGGGGTTGCCTGCAGGACGCTTCCGCGCTTTCGTGGCCTGGATCAAGATGAGCGATCCAAACTCTTCGATTGCAAGATACGCAACGGCCGCGCGATCGCCCAGCGAGTTGAAACGCGAAAGTGAAGAATGAGCGGAATTTATCGGACCGGCTTGAGGCGGTAATCCGGGATTCCGGACATGTCCACGATGCGGCACATTTCATGCAGGCGGGAACGCGCCCGAATACCGATCACCTCCGACAGAGTTTTCGCCGCGTAGTTCTTGTCCTGGCCGACCAGATCGTGATCGGGAAGATTGGTCGTGGCGATCAAGGCTTTGCGGCTGTTATAACGCGAGGTGACAATGGAGGTGACGGTGTCCATCACCCAATCGATTGGGCGAATGGATCCCAAATCGTCGAGCACCAGCACTTCGGTTTCAAGCGCGGAGCGGTAAGCTTCGCGATCAGCCGCGCCCGCGGCCGAGTCCCAACTCGAGCGGATGCGTTCAATCAGATTCTGATAGTCGAAGAAGACGCACTCGTGGCCGCGCTCCAGCAGAACTTTCATCGCGCCGATCGCCAGGTGAGTTTTCCCAACGCCGGTGTCGCCAATCAGCAGAAGTCCCGGGCGGTCCTTGGCCGGGAACTCGCGGACGAATCCTTTGACTTGGCGCCAGGCCGCGCTGGCGGAGTCGTGGAGGGTCGAAAAAGTTTCGAGCGTGGCGCGGTCATAGTTAGGCGGGATGGAAGCGGATTCAAGAAGCGCCTGCGCTCGCGTGGCGCCATAGCAGGAGCAACGCTCCGCGCCAGAGAGGCCGGCGCGTTCGACGATTTTCCACCCGGTTCCGCCACAAATCTCGCAGGCTTGTTCGCTCATTCCACCACCATTAGAACCTCTCCGGCGGCAACAGCCGCGGCGGGCTTGGTGCGCACTTCGACCACGCGGCCAGTCTTGGGGGATTTCATCTCATTCTGCATCTTCATCGCTTCCACCACAACCACGCCTTGGCCGGCTTCGACCTGGTCCCCGGCGGAGACGAGAAGCCGGACCACCTTGCCGGGCATGGATGCGGCGATCCTGGCCTGCCCGGATTTCGAAGCCGCTCCGCCACGGGAGCGCAGCGCGCGGGGATCGAGAACCTC
>JASHRP010000276.1 GCA_030037375.1 Bryobacteraceae bacterium
TAAGCCATTAAGGACGCTGGGACCAGCAACGCTCCGCATGCAAACGCCAAGTTCCGGTTCTTGCCCCCCTCGCGCCTTATGCGCCGGCCGGCGCCCAGTTGGATCCGGACAATCATACTCCCGTATGTCATCGAGTTTAACAGGCAAAACCGCGCGCAGAACGGGACGTTTGAGGGGTCCCTTGGCCAGATTTATCCTAATTGACTTGTTGCCTTAACCTTTCGCGAGCGATCGCGGAGCGTGATTATGGTGCGCGGCGCAACACCGCACGTTATCCTGAAATTTACCTCCTATGCCACAGGAACTCGTCGAAGCCTCGGGCCATCTGATCGACTCCCACGTGATGGAGCAGATCTTCGACACCGTAGTCGAATACAACGGCCGATTCGAAGTCGAGCAGTTCAGGATCGGGCGCACGAATGCCGATCCATCCTATTTGAGGCTGAAACTCGAAACCGCGCAACCCGCGGATATGCAGCAGCTTCTCAGCCAGTTGCTGGGACTGGGCTGCTCGCCGGTGGACACCGGCGACGCGACGCTTGAGACCGTAGAAAAAGATTGCTGCGCACCGCTGGATTTTTACTCCACCACCAATCACCGCACCGAGATTCGGTACGGAAGCAAGTGGGTGGAAGTCGAAAACCAGCGCATGGACGCGATGATCGTGGTGGAGGACGGGCGCGGTTTTTGCCGCCGGCTGCGCGATCTTCGCAAGGGCGATCGCGTGGTGGTGGGAATGCGCGGCATCCGCGTTGCTCCCGAATCGAAGGAGCGCGACCGGCTGGCGTTCGCGTTCATGAGCAACGGCGTGTCTTCGGAGCGGCAGCTCGAAACCGCGGTGCGGCAGACGGCTGCGCTGATGGAGCAGGTTCGCGCCGACGGCAAGAAGATTGTCTTCGTCGCGGGTCCGGTGGTAGTTCATACCGGAGGCGCGAGCGCGATGGCGGAGCTGATTCGCGGCGGATGGGTCAGCGCGCTGCTCGCGGGAAATGCGCTGGGCGTGCACGATATCGAGTCCGCGTTGCTGGGCACGTCGCTGGGCGTGCGGCAAACCGACGGGCGCCAGGAAGAGCACGGCCATCGCAATCACATGCGAGCGATCAACGCGATCTATCACGCGGGCGGGATCGCTAAGGCCGTCGAAACGGGAAAGCTCACCAGCGGAGTGATGTATGAGTGCGTGAAGGCGGGAGTGCCATTCGTGCTCGCCGGAAGCCTACGCGACGATGGTCCGCTGCCGGATACGATCACCGATATGAATCGCGCGCAGGACGCCTACGCGGAGCAGATCAAGGGCGCGGGGTTGGTGCTGTGCCTGGGCTCCATGCTGCATTCCATCGCCACCGGCAACATGCTGCCGAGCTGGGTGAAGATCGTCTGCGTGGACATCAACCCGGCGGTGGTGACTAAGGTCAGCGATCGCGGAACTGGGCAAGCGGTCGGCGTGGTGACCGATGCCGGGCAGTTCCTGGGCTTGCTCGCCGCGTGCCTGCGAAAAGAGATGGGTACGGCGCGTTGAAGAACGCCGTTAAGCGTCAGTACACGGATGAGCACGCCGAGGCCGGAGTCCGCGCGGACCTTCCGGAAATCGAGACCTGGCCGAATCAATATCGCACCGGCTACGAGATCGAAATCGTGATGCCGGAGTTTACTTCGGTCTGCCCGAAAACCGGCCTGCCGGATTCGGGTACGTTGACGCTGCGCTATGCACCGGACCTCTTATGCCTGGAGCTTAAGTCGCTCAAGATGTACACCTTGGCATTTCGGAACCTGGGCATTTTTCAGGAGAACGTGGTAAACCGGATGCTGCACGACGTGGTGAAGGCGACACGGCCGCTGTGGGCGGAACTGATCGGAGACTTCACGCCGCGCGGCGGAATTTCCACGCGAATCAAAGCGACGTATTCCAGGAGTCCGAGGAAAACATAGACGTGGGAAGAATTGCACGTGGGCGATGACGAACTAACGGCGATCATTCAGGCCGTGCGAGAGCGGGCGCGGTACGGAGCCGCGAGATCCGTCACGCAGAATGGATCGCCGGCGCTCGAAGGCGTGACCGTACCGGATCTGACGCCGCTGCTTCACGCTCGCGATGCCGCGGAAGCGAAGGTCGCGGCGATCGGCACGGTGAACCCTCGGCCTCCGGGCCTCAAGAATTCGATCGCGCAGGGTTTCAAGAAGCTGATCGCGCGGATGCTCGATTGGCACATTCGGGAGCAGGTCGAGTTCAATCGCGCCACGATGGCCTGCGTTCAAGCAAGCCTGGAGGCTTTGACTGAGCTGAGCCGCGGCGTTGCGTCCTTGGCCGCGTATCACAAACAGTTTTACGAAGAGACGGTGAATCGGGAGCGGGAAATCGACCGGCGCATTCGTGAGGATTTTTCGGGGCCGATTCAGGAATTGATCGATATTCGGCGGCATTGGGCGGAGTGGAGGCCGGCATTTGAAGAACGCCGCAACCATAGCGAAATTCATCTGCTGCGGACGGTTTCCGAGCTTCAGGCGGCCTTCCAGCTTCGCGTGACCGTCCTGGAGCAGAGCTTCCGCCAATCGCTCAGCGAACAGCATTCGAATTACTCGGCGGCGTTGGCGCAGACGGCCTCTGAGATTCACGCGCAGCTCGCCAAGGATTTCGAACGTGTTCGCAACGATTACGAAGTGGTGATGCGGGAAATGGAAGCGTTGATCCACAGAGAGCTTCGCGTGCTGCGGCA
>JASHRP010000277.1 GCA_030037375.1 Bryobacteraceae bacterium
GCTTCGACGGAGCGACATGACCGCCAATAGAGCCGATATCCGCCTTGATCACGCTTAAAGTTAGTTTCATTGCCTTACCCGCTGCTTGCTGTGCAAGTAGACATCCAGCACGTTTGGAAGGTTCCCGGAAAATCTCGTAATGCATAATGCAAATGGGTTAGTTCATCTGGCGAGAAAAGTGCGCGTATAACAGTGGACTAACATGCCGTCGGCCGTCAAAGAACTGCGGGGTGCGGAGCAAGCGTCCGCCAGCATCGCACCACGCTTGAGCGAATTGCCCCAGTTCTTCCGTCGAATCGCGCAGTACGATGACGAGTTCATCATTTACGACGACGGCTTTCGAGGTTGGACTTTCCAGTATCGGGACATCGCCCGCTTGGCGCGAGCTTTCGCCGTGCGGCTCCGCGCACAGGGAATCCGCAAGGGCGATGCCGTACTGATATGGTCTGAGAGCCGTCCTGGTTGGATCGTCGCCTTATGGGGTTGTCTGATTATCGGCGCTGCAGTCGTGCCGGTAGAGCCGCAATCGTCGCTCGACCTCTTTCATAAAATCGAGCAGAAGGTTGGGCCGCGCCTGATTTTGCTGGGAGAGCGGGTTCCTCCCGTAACTGGCGCCCACGTTCCCATATGGCGCCTCTCCAAGATTGAGAACAGCGCCGGGCAAGCCCTCCCTGAGGCGCAATCTCTGTCTGGCGATGACGTCGCTGAGATTGTCTTCACTTCGGGCACCACGGGCGAACCCAAAGGCGTTGTGATCACGCACCGCAATCTCGCCGCGCAACTCCGGCCGATTGAAGATCAGATCGCGCCCTACCGCAAGTTCGTTCGCCCCTTCGCTCCGTTGCGGATTCTCAACCTCTTGCCGATGAGCCACCTCTTCGGCCAGGCGCTCGCAACCTTTGTTCCGCCTCTCATCCCCGCTTCCGTAGTGTTCATTTCCAGCGCCAGCCCGCATGAGATCGTCCGGCAGATTCGGTCCCGGCGCGTCACCCTCCTCGTCTCCGTTCCCAAAGTCTTAGAGGCCCTGCGCGACTTCATCCTGCATCGTTTCCCGGAAACGGCGGATCTGCCGAAGGCCCCGGAAAAGACCGGCTCCGAACGAAATTGGGTTCGCCGCTGGTGGCGATTCCGTGCGGTACACCGCATGTTCGGCTGGAAGTTCTGCTGTGTGGTTTCCGGAGGCGCGCCCCTTCCAGTGGACGTGGAGAATTTCTGGGTGAATCTCGGATTCGTCGTCGTGCAAGGTTACGGCCTGACCGAAACCGCCCCGGTCATCAGCTTCAGCCATCCATTCCATGTTCAGCACGGAACGGCCGGCAAGCCTATTGCCGGCGTGGACGTGAAAATCGCAGAGGACGGGGAGGTCCTGGTTCGCGGGGATAACGTCACGCCCGGTTATTTCAAAGCTCCACAAGAGACGTCCGAAGCGTTTCGAGACGGCTGGTTCCACACAGGCGATTTTGGAGAACTGGACGCTCTCGGCAATCTCATCATTCGCGGGCGAAAGAAAGACACGATCGTCACGCCCGAGGGTCTCAAAGTCTTTCCCGAGGACGTGGAGGGTGTCATCAACCGTCTGCCCGGCGTGCGAGATTCCGCGGTCATCGGCACGGACCAGGTGCATGCGGTGCTGGTTCTGGAGCCCGGAGCCAACGCCAATGACATCGTGCGGCGAGCCAATGAAGCGCTCGAGAGCCATCAGAAGATTCGTTCCGTCTCGCTGTGGCCGGCTTCGGAATTGCCCCGCACGACCACGACCCGCAAGCTGCGGCGCGCGGAGATTGCCGGAGCAGTCGTTCGGGAGATCCCGCAAACAGCATCGAAGCCGCCATCTGACCTCGCCGCTCTCCTTGAAAAATTCGCGCCCGGCAGAGCCATCGGTCCCGAGACCACGCTCGAAGAACTCGGCCTCGGCTCACTCGATCGCGTCGAACTGATGATGGATCTGGAAGCAAGACTCGAAGCCAGAATCGACGAAAACGCTTTCGCCTCGGTCAGCAAAGTCAGGGATCTGGAAAAGCCTTTGGCGGAAACCGAACCGGCTCATTTTCCCGCCTATAACCGCGCCTGGATCGCGAGGCTGGTCCGCGGTGTCTTGCTCGAGGTTGTCCTACTTCGCCTGACGGGATTGATCGCCCGACGCAAAGTCTCCGGAGTGGAAAACCTGGACTCGATTCGCGGACCAGCGATCTTCGCGTCAAACCATCAGAGCCATTTCGATACGCCGGTTATCCTCGCGAGCCTTCCTCCCCGCTGGCGGCGCAGGATCGCGCCGGCGATGTGGAAGGAGTATTTCGACGCGCACTTCCATCCCGAACGGCATTCTCTTCTTGAACGATGGGCAAACAGCGCTGTGTACTTTTTGGTCTCGCTCCTGTTCAACGGGTTCCCGATTCCGCAGGCTGAGACAGGAGTGCGCGAATCCATCCGCTACATGGGCGAACTGGCGGAGGAAGGCTGGTCGGTCTTGATCTTCCCCGAAGGGGAACGGGCAGTGACTGGAGAAATCGGACGCTTTTTTCCCGGTGTTGGAATGATTGCTTCGCGATTGCATCTCCCGGTCGTGCCGATTCGGCTGAACGGCGTCGGACGGGTGTTGCCGCCCCATGCGAAGTGGCCGCGTCCGGGACCTGTCGAGGTCAGCATCGGAGCGCCGATTCAGCTCCAGGGCGAATCGTTTTCAGACCTCGCCAAACGTGTTGAAGAAGCAATTCGAAATCTATGAGCCGCGTGAAAACGTCCGCACTGTTCACCGATCTCTACGAGCTGACGATGGCGCACGCGTATGCAGCCGAACACATGGATCAAGCCGCGGTGTTTGAGTTGACCTTCCGCAAGATGTCCGGAAACCGTAACTACATCGTAGCGGCCGGAATCGGAGACGTTCTGGATTTTCTCT
>JASHRP010000278.1 GCA_030037375.1 Bryobacteraceae bacterium
CGCCTGCTGAAGCGGGATGTCGGGCGAAAGCTTCACTTGCCCGTAATACGGATAACGAGATGGATCGACGGCTTTGATGGAGATGAGCACCGGCGGCGCGCTGTTGGAATTGGACGCCGCCGCCGACGCCATGGAAACCGTCTCCGTGATCAGCGTCCGTTCCACGCCGCGCGCGGCCAGCGCATCGAGCTGCGCCGTCTGGTTCGGATCCGGCAAAACGAATTGGCGTGCGGTGAGATCGGCGGCCATCACCGTGCGAGCCTCACGCGTCAACATGCCTTCGAAGCTCTGGCTGAATCCGCGCACGCCGCTCAGCGCGCCGACACCCGCCGCGACCCCCAGCACCACGAAGAAAAACTTGACCATCGAGGACCGCGTTTCGCGCCAGGCAATACGCGAAGCGGTGCGCAACGAAAGCTTCATGGCCGGGCTCCAGCATTGGAATTAGACGCTCCGGCCGGCTCCCGAACTTCGTCGTCGACGATTCTTCCGTCCTTCAGCGTCACGATGCGGTCGGCGCGCGACGCCAATGCCTGATCGTGCGTAACCAGAACCAGTGTGGTGCGCTCGCGCCGATTCAGGTCGAGCAAAAGCTCCAGCACGTGCTGGCCGTTGACGCTGTCGAGGTTCCCCGTCGGCTCATCCGCCATCAGAATCGGCGGACGGACCATGAACGCGCGGGCCAGCGCCACGCGCTGCTGCTCTCCGCCAGAAAGCTGAATGGGATAGTGATCCAATCGGTCCGTTAGCCCCACGCGCTCCAGCAACTCCCGCGCGCGCGCCGTTCCCGATCGAATATCCCCGCCCAGGAGTTCATGCGGCAGCAGAACGTTTTCCTCCGCGGTCAGCGTGGGGATGAGCTGATAGCTCTGAAAGACGAATCCGATTTTGCGGCCGCGCACCACCGCCAGCTCATCTTCGCGCAAGCCGGTAATGTCCTGACCATCCAGCACCACGCGTCCGCCGGTCGCCGTGTCGAGGCCCGCCAGCAGCCCCAACAGCGTGCTCTTGCCGCTGCCGGACGCGCCCATGATCGCGACAAACTGCCCCTCCGGAACCTCAAGATCGATGCCGCGCAGAATCTCGACGCGATGCGTGCCGGTATCGATGATCTTGGTGAGGTTGTGTACTTCGAGGATGGCCATCTTCTTTTATTATGCTGGTTCCAGTGAGAGCGATTCCTGCATTCGTACTGCTCGCCGGGTCTGTACTAATCACGAGCCTGTGTGGTTGCTCCAGCAGTCAAAAGTCCGAGCCCGCCCGCGCCGAACAAGCTCCGGCGCCCGCGCCGGCTCCTCCGCAAGTCCCAACTACTAATAACGCGCCCGATTCGCGCAAAGTTCTCGCGGTTTTCGGCGATAGCATCAGCGCGGGCTTCGGGCTCGATCCGGGGCAGAGCTTCCCGGACGATCTGCAAAAGAAAATCGACATGCAGGGATACCCGTGGCGGGTGGTCAATCTCGGTATCAGCGGCGACACCACTGAAGGCGGGGTCTCACGGATGGATTCGGCAACCCGGCTGATGCCCGGGATCGTCGTGCTGGAACTCGGCGGCAACGACGGCCTGCGTGGGCTGCCGATCGATGTCACGCGCATGAACCTCGATGTGATGATTCAGACCTTTCAGCATGCGGGAGCGAAAGTCGTGCTGGCCGGAATGACCCTCCCGCCCAACTACGGCGGGGCGTTCATTCACAACTTCGAGGGCGTTTACAAAGACCTCGCCGCGCACTACCACCTGACCTTCATCCCGTTCCTGATGTCCGACATGGTCACCAAGGATCTCCGCTATTTCCAGCGCGACGGCATCCATCCCACGGCCCCGGGCGCGGAAATCGTGGCCGGAACGGTCTTTCGCGCAGTCAAGCCGCTACTGGGTTCCGCGGCTGAGAAATCTCACGCGCAGTAAGTACTAACAGTAAGTACTAACGGTACATGGACCTCGATAGCCCCTATGCTATCTTCATTTTTAAGCGGCTCCCGCGCGCCGTTCGGAGTTTTCGTCCCCAACATGAAGCAGATGAACCGTTTGGTCCTGGTTTTGACCGTGCCCCTGCTCGCGCAAGTTTTGACTGCGCAGGTCCTGACCATTAACCCCCTTCCCTCGCGCGAGTTCGGCCAGACTACCTTACTCAACCCTCCCGTTTCCGCGGCGCCAAATCTGGTCGAGGGCCGGGAATTGTACTCGCCCTCCGGCATCGCGTTCGACACCAGCGTATCGCCGCCGCGCGTCTACGTGGCGGATACCGGAAACAATCGCGTCCTCGGTTGGAGCAACGCGAACAAAGTCTCGCAGGGAACGTTCGCGGATCAGGTGCTCGGCCAGGAATCCCTGACCGCGACATTTGTCGAAGGTCCCAACGCCCAGGGCGCGACCTTGAGCACCGGCATGATCAACCCCACCGGTATCGCGGTGGATGCAAGCGGGAACGTCTATGTGGTCGATAGCGGCAACAACCGCATTCTTCGTTTTCCGAAGCCCTACAGCCAGCCGTTGGGCGATATCGTGGCCGATCTTGTCATCGGGCAGAAGAACTTCGTCTCCGGCTCGCCGAACCAAGGGATGCCCTTGCCGAACGCGACCACGCTCGCGCTGGGCGTGGTCAGTCCGTCGAACCAGCTCCTGCCAAGCGGATTGGCCTTCGACTCTAGCGGCAATTTATGGGTCGCCGATACCGGGAACAATCGCGTGCTGCGCTTTCCGGCTTCCAGCTTGACCGCGAACGGACCGTCCGCGGACACCGTTCTGGGGCAAGGGTCATTCACCTCGAATCAACTTCCCTCGCCGCAAAACCTCACGCAGACCAATCTCGGAATCGTGGTCGATCCAACCGGAATCGCCATCGATGGCACGGGGAATTTGTATGTGGCCGATAATTTCGCGCGCGTCCTGATCTTCGCCGGCCCCAGCATCTCCACGGCGCAGAACGCGGCCAGGGTGCTGGGCGTACTGCCCACGTCAACCTCGAACCAGCCGCCGGTCTACCCCACGTCCACCACGTTGGGTTCCACGAACACGGCCGGAACCACTCTTACCTTCTCGCCGCAAGGCATCTTCGTGATGAACACGGCGCAAGGCGCCTCGATCTTCGTTTGCGATTCGCCGCAGAACCGCGTGGTCCGCTACGATAATCCGCTTTCGGCATCCATCACGGCTCCCGCGGTTTCTCCCACGCAGAACGGCGTGATCGGGCAGGTCGGTTCCACCAGCGGCCAAGCCAATCAAGGCATGACCAATCCCAACAACGGGACGTTCTCCTGGCCGATCGCGGGCGCCATCCGCCCCGATACCGACGAGCTGTGGGTGGTCGATCAAAACAACAATCGCGCGCTGGCGTTCGCGAATCAGGGCGGCGAGGTTTACAGCACCGCATCGCGTGTGCTGGGTCAGACCGATTACATCTACGACACAGCGAATTTGATCGTCGGAAGCGAGCTCTGGATCAGCGGTTACGGCGCGGGAATGGTGGTGGACACCACCTCCTGCACCACCACCCAGCCGGTAACGTGTTCAACCCCTCCACATCTATATGTCGCCGATAGTCAGAACAATCGCGTGCTGGGTTTTTACGACGCTCGCTTGGTGGGAGTGGATTCACGGACTCTGCTCACGCAGAAAGCCGACCTGGTGATCGGCCAAGCCGATCTGATGAACAGTCTGGTGAATTCGCCCACGAACAATGCCGGCCAGCCAACCGCCACGGGATTGAATCATCCCGTGGGATTGGCTGTCGACGCGAACGGAAATCTGTTGGTCGCGGATTCCGGGAATTCACGCGTCCTGCGCTTCCCGACTCCCTTCGCGCAACCCACCGGCAGCTTGCAAACCGCCAGCCTGGTGCTGGGTCAGGCGCTGTTCAC
>JASHRP010000023.1 GCA_030037375.1 Bryobacteraceae bacterium
AGGAATTCCTTGATCAACAAAAGGTCAAGTACATCACAACGACCCATTCAACGGCCTACACGGCTCAGGAAATCGCGTCCCTGGCGCACGTCCGAGGAGACGAATTCGCCAAGACGGTCATTGTAAGGATCGACGGAGAACTGGCGATGGCGGTCCTGCCGGCTTCCTACCATGTGGACCTGCCGCTGCTCAAAGCAGCCGCGCATGGAAAGAAAATTGGAATGGCTTCGGAAACGGAGTTCCGCGACAGGTTTCCGGGATGCGAAGAAGGAGCGATGCCGCCGTTCGGACAGCTTTACGGCATGCCGGTCTACGTGGACGAAACACTGACCAAGGACGAGGAAATCGTGTTTAACGCCGGCACGCATCACGAATTGATCCGCCTGGGTTACGCCGATTTCGCGAAACTGGTTCAACCGCAAGTCGCGAACTTCTCGACCGCCGCTGAGGCGGCCCTGCGCTTATGAGGCGGAGACCGTGAGCGAAATGAAGCGCAGAAATTTTCTCACCTTGTTCGCGGCTCCGAGTTTACTGAGTAACTCTCCGCAAACCGGAGCGCGCGGGCAGCTTACCGTCATACATCGGGGGCGCCCGCGCGCCTTTTGCGGGCCGCTGGCCGGCAGTGGGACGATCTCGCTTCCAGCAGTGAAGAAAGCCGGCGGGATAAGCATCGAGGCGGCCTTGGCCAAGCGCCGGTCGATCCGAAGCTACACTGGGGGCGCTCTGACCTTGGCCGAGGTGGGTCAATTGTTGTGGGCCGCGCAAGGCGTAACTTCGACCGACGGCAAGCGCACGGCTCCTTCCGCGATGCACCGGTACCCGCTCGAAATTGCGGTAGTGGCGCAGGATGTGGATGGTCTTGCCAACGGCGCTTATCGCTACCTGCCGGCGAAGCATTCCTTGGAGCAACTCACGGCCTCCCTGCCGGAAACACGGCTGCTCAAAGGCGCGACGCCGCAGGCCCAGGTCCACAGCGCTCCCGCGGTGTTCGTGATCGCCGCGGTCTATGAGCGGATGGGCCAGGGAGCGAGGAACCGCACCTGGACGGATTACGAAGCCGGGCTGGCGAGCGAGAATCTGCTGTTGGAGGCGGTTGGGCTTGGCTTAGGGGCCGTTGTGACCGGAGGAGTCGACGCGACTCGGGTTAGGGAAGCGGTGAAGCTCAACGGCAACGAAGAAGTGATTGTGGTGATCCCAGTTGGACACCCGGCTGGGTGACACCGACCTCTACGAATTGACCGTGGGGCAGGCTGCTTCGAGCTACTTCCCGTCCGGCTTTGACGGGGCCGCCGTCAGGCTGCGCAGATCCACAAAATCGTTGCGAACCGTCTCAACGTCGCGATGATAGGTATCCGCGTCGCCATAGTTAAAGAAATGCGAGTAGCGGGAATGCGGATTCCGTAAACGCCACGAGTGTTTGATCGGACACCAGTGTTGCTCCGTTCGAGCCGCGATTTCAGTGAGGTAGGCAGACAGGCCGTTGGCGTACGAACAATAGACGCAGTTCAGCCGCTCCATAACGTTCAGGTACTTCAACCGCCCTCTGTCGAAGACAAGATAATCGCTCCGCTTTACCGCCGGGATGCCATAAATGGGGAAGCAGATCCCTTGAAAAAGGCCTAGGAAGAGATCCAACAGGGCAAATGGAATCATGCCGAGATAAATCACCGGCGTGGTTACCAGCACTAGAAACCGGGAGTGAAGAATATAGGATGGTAGACCGAACTTAAGCTGCCGGTGGTGAGATAAGATCTCCTTCTCAAACTCGGCCTTCCCATTCACCCAGCGATACCGAAACGCTTTTTCTTTATCCTCCAGAGCTTCCCGCAGCTCTCTCTCTAGCGTCTTAATGCGCTGGAACAGATCTTCCTGAACCTGAGACACGGCCCAACCTCTCTGCCTGATCCGCCACGCTGACTCGAACGTCAAGGTCGCGCAAGGTCGAGGATCATGCAAGGTAAGGATAGGCGACATTCGAGGCTACGGCAAGTCCTTATGGCAGCCGGTCCTTACCTCGCGCAGCGGTCTAGCCGCAACCAGACGGGCGGCGGGTTAGCCCCATGCTAGCGGCGTCCTCCGCCGCCATGTCCCCCAGACGGCATCGATGGCGCTGACATTCGCGGAGGAGCCACGGTTCGGGGAACTCCCGGAGATTGGCCGCGATTCTGAAATTCGCCCTGACGGGATTGCCCGAAGCTTCGTGAATCACGTTGTTGCTCCAGCCCTGGATTGGATGGCGTTCTTTGCCATTGGCCGGAGTTGTCCTGCCGGTACCAGCCGTCGGACCTGTTCTGGTAAACCTGTCCGTCACGGCCGGCGTAAACATCGGGCCGTCCCGCCGCGCCTTGAGAAGGCGTGCCGCGCGGCTCGAATGTGCGGGCTACAACTCCGTTGCCGCCCCAGTGACTATACGCGTTCACGTTTCCGCGGACCCATGCGTTGGTAAGACCACCCGAGTGCAGGTTCCAGTGTTCGGAGAAGAAGCGGTGATTGAACGGCATCGGGTGATACCACCAGTAGTGGCCAACCGGCAGCCAGAACCAACCGCCGCCCCAGTAGCTGAATTCGAAGCCGAATCCCCAAGTCCAGGGCCAGCCGCACCAATAATCTCCGCAAAACAGTCCCGGATACCACCACCCGGTTCCGAACACCACGACGTCATCCGAAACGAAGGCTCCCAAATAGCCGGGCGTGTAGCCGACGTAGACATCCTCCGGCGTGGCGCCGTAAACGTAGGCATAGCGGTCATGAAATAACGGCGAGCTCGGCGGAATGGTGTAGATGACCGAAGGGATCATATCGGCAACAACCCAGGGACCTAAGGGAGAGTCGCCGACGAACCACACGCCGTGTTCAATGGCGTAATAGCGGCCTTCCGCGTGAATCACCTCGGACGAGGTGTTGATCGCGTATTCCATGGGTGTGCCTTCGATCGGCCGGAATTGCGGTTCGCCATAGTATCTGACATCCAACTTGGCGTCGCTGCGGTGAACCGTGGCGGTTTGCGGAATCTGATTCGCGATCACCGCTTCGCGCGCTTGCTCCGTACCGGGAATGGAAGCCAGGACATGCCCTTTGGGGCTGTCCAGATCGATCTTCGAAAAATCGGGCGGCAACTGTTCTCCCGCCACCCAGCCCCATGGCCCCTCGAATGACTTGGCGCGGAACCAACGGCCGGCCAGCAGAGTGAAGTATTGCTGGCTGGGAGTATCCATAAAGATGTCGTAATCGGAATTCGTGACGTAGAGCAGTTGGGTTTTGGGAATTGGAGCATAGGTTGGCTCGCCGCGGGTGACAATCAATTCGGCTGGAACCGTGCTGACATAGACCGCCGGCGGATATGTTCCTGGCGTGGCAGTTGCCTGGGCGCCGGGCTCCTTTTCTTCGTCCTTAGTGAGCTGCTGCTTAATGCCCTCCAGCTCCTCGGGCGGATTCGCCGCCGCGGTCCAAGGCCCGTTCAAAGATGTGGCGGTCATCCACCATCGGCCGCCGTCCAGATAAAACGTCCCGGCGCTTGAATCGAACAGCAGTAGCGCGGGCGTGTTGAGGACGCGTGTAAAGCCCGTACCTTCCACTGCGTGGTAAACAGGTTCGCCGTCGATCAGGATTAGGACCGCCGGCGCCTTACTGAAAATGATCTTGGGCGGATCGTTCTTCAACCGGATCGATTCCGCCTTCGCCTCGGCGTTCGTTATCTGGAGATCAGCCAGCAGCCGGTCGAGCGAGACAGTTCGCGGCCAGTTCGGGACGCTGTCGCGCACGGCCGCGACCAGAGCCGGTTGCAAGGACGCCGCGGAAGGAAAATTCGCGTCCTTAATCGCAATGTCCTCGAAAGACACCAGCCTGCTCTCGCGGTCAACCTCCGTGCGCGCGCTGATGGAAACAATTCCGAAAATCTGTTTGGGATCTTCTTTTCGCGTGAGGATCACGGCCGATCGAGCCTCGATCCGATTTTCATTCCAACTATCGACCTGCGGCTGATAGATGACCAGATGTATGCCGCCGGTGTCAATTTCGCGGGGCCAATTTCCGTCTCCCCCGGCCCCCACCGGGCGCCACTGCTGCGCGAATGTCAGTGACGAAACGAGACAGCCTAGTAACACAAATCGCGGATTCATGAAAGTTCTCCTGCTCTGGTAACGTATGAGGCACCTGTACGGCCACTCGCCTATGCGCGCCTCAGTGTTGTGATTGCAGGGCTCTGTCTCTGTTGCCTTTGCGCGCTCCCCCGGGAAATGGGGCAAATCGCTCAGATTGGTCTGCGTACAACGCCGCCGGCCAAAGCGCTATTTGGGGGCGGGAACGTAAACCCTGGTGGCGGCGACCAACTCCGCATTCTGAACCTCGGTGGCAAACCGCACTTCCCGAAGCTCGCCCTTCTTTCCAGGTGTCATCAGGAAGGTCACCCGGTATTGATGCATCAGATGAGCGGTGACATCCTCCAGGTATGGCGCTAAAGACACCGGTGGTCCAAAGCCGAGCATGTAGGCTTCGCCGCCGGTTTCCTCGGCAATCTG
>JASHRP010000024.1 GCA_030037375.1 Bryobacteraceae bacterium
TCCGCAGCCGGATTGGCCGCGCCACGTCCGCCGCCGCCCCGGCCACCACGGCCCGCGGCTGGAGCAGCCGGCGGAGTCTTCAAATTCCACGCATCGATCAATTGATCGCGCTCCGCGTCAGTCGACCACCTCAGTACGTCGATTCGAATCGAATCGCGCGCGTCTGCGATATTCTCCGTCGTCGCGGTGTAGCTCGCAATCGGTCCAGTGGGGGTCTGCGCGGCCGCGGCCACGGCAAAGAGAAGACATGCTAAGCCGAGTTTCATGTATCCTGGTGCGTCCCTAAAGCTCTTCCAAGTCACTCTATCAGACGTTCCAGTCTGGCGCACTCCCGTTCCGGCCACGCGCCGAAATCAGCCGATCCGTTTTCATTGAGGCTTCTCGCAATTGATCATCCAAGGCGTGCCAAACCGGTCCCGGAACATCCCGAAGCGATACGCCCAGAACGTTTCCTGAAGCGGCATATCGATGGAGCCGCCTTCGGACAGGCCGGCAAAAATCCGCTCCGCTTCCGGGGCGTCCTTGATGTGCAGGGCGACCGCGCTGCCTTTGGGCACGCTATATTGCGCGGGAGGAACATCCGCGCCTTGCAACGTCTGATCGCCGGCCTCCAGAGTGACGTGCATCACCTTATCCGCCGCCATCCCGTGATTGCCCGGCATGTCTTTATACCGCCCGACATACGCGATCTTTCCGCCCAGAACTTTTTCGTAAAGCTGAAAGGCTTCCTCGCAGTCGCCGTTGAAGTTGAGATACGGATTGAACTTCACAGACCCAAGACGGCCGTCATCCGACGCGCTCCTCAATCGCCCTAGATTATTGAATCGACCGCCGCATGTCAATCCCCAAACCGAGGGCCCCAAATGGAGTCTAATAGGAGCATGAAGTACGCGCTCGCTACCCCACTCCTCTTCGCGACTGCCTTGAGCGCCCAACCCACTGGCAAGCTCGACTCCGACCTCACGGCATTGTCGAACCCCAACATTTCCATCGCCGTCGTCGCGGGGCGGATCACCGACGATATTCTGGCGATGGCGGATAAGGACTCGCTTCCATCCCGGCGAACGGTTCAGGATTTTGCCGTGGAATTGAGCAAAACTTTGAGCAAAGCGATCGCCGGGCAAACGACGCCGGCAAAGAAGTTCGCGCCTGTCAGTGCCTCGATTCTCGATGTGCTGCAAAGCTCCGGCGTGCCGAGCTACCGTTTCCACGAATCAATCGACCGTCTTCGCGATGCGCTGATCGCCTTGAACGCCAGTCCTACGGAGGCCAAGATCGTCGCCGGCCGCCTGATGACTGTGGGCCAGGAAATCCGAGGGCCGGAAGATCATCAACTAGAACATTTCCTACGAATCAAGTAACCTTCACCCGCTTCATCCGTAGTATCAGAGAAGGTATTCACGGAGGCGCCGATGAAACTTACTCCATTGATAATCGTCGCCGCGATGGCGCTCGGCCAGACGCCGGAGAAGAAGGCCGCGTTCGACGTCGTGGCAATTCGCATGTCGCCGCAGGATGACGGCCAGGACGTCGACCACGACAAGGGACTCTTCCGTGCGCACAACCTCACGGCGAGGCGGCTGATGTCGCTCGCCTACACGCTGGATGTGAGCGAGATCATAGGCGGCCCGAAATGGCTCGACTCAGATCGCTACGATATCAACGCGAAGATCCCGGCTGAGTTCGCCAACGCGAACCCATCCCGGCTGCCAGAGATGATCGAGAGCCTGCTCGCCGACCGATTCCAGCTCGTGATTCATCGCGAGCAGAGGCAAATGTCTGGATACGCGTTGCTGGCGGACAAGAAGGGGACCAAACTCCAGCCCGCCAAGGCCCCGGGGAAAGAGTCGGAATCTCATTCGACCGGCCGGCATCTCGTAGCGACGAACGTGAGTATGGAGGGCCTAGCGAAACGCCTCTCGCGCGAGGTTATGGGAGTGGTGGTCGACCGGACCGGATTGAAAGGCGGTTTCGATTTCGAGTTGGAATGGACGCCCGAGAAGCTTTTGGCGGCGGATGCGGCCAGCGACGATCGCCCATCCATCTTTGCGGCTCTCGAAGAGCAACTCGGGTTGCGGTTGGAACCGGCGAAGATTCCCGTGTCGGCCGTCGTTGTCGATCGAGCCGGGAAGCCAAATACGGACTGAGTTAATGCTCGTCGTAGTGCGCGTGCAGAGCTTTGTGCTCTTCGTGCGCCCGCTCTTTTTGAATCGCCGCGCCGCGCTTCTTCGCGGCGGCCAGATTCGCCTTCCGCGTTTGCTCGGAGCTCACTGAAACGAGCGAGATCATCTGTTCCAAATCGCTCTTGCCGCAGGCGGGGCACTCGGCCGCCGGCGATTTCGGCAGCACCAGTTGCTCGAATCGATGCCCGCAATGCCGGCACTGGTATTCAAAGATCGGCATGAGCGCAGTGTATTACTTTCCTTCGGCCTTTTCCAGCGACGCTTTTTCGAGCCAAGCTTCCACCGCGTACTCATCCGTCGCGACCGAATGCAGGCGCACGTTGCGCACGCGGATTGCTTCGGCGCGCCGCCTGCGTCCCGTGCCGCCGGCCACCGGCAGCGATTGCATTCCGCCCAGGATCTTGGGCGCGTAATAGAAATAGACCTTGTCGGCCACTCCCGATTCGAGCGCGGACCAATTGATCTTGCTCCCCGCCTCGATCATCAGCGAGAGATACTTCTCGCGGGCCAGCAGCTCCACGACTCCTTGAAGGCTCGCGCGGCCGTCCTTGCGCTCCGCGACCTCAACCCTCACGCCTTTCGATTCCAGCCGCTTTCTCCGCTCCGGCGATGCGGCTGAAGTCGTTACGGCGAGTACGTCGTCCTTGCAGGACCGCACCAGATTGGAATCCGGAGGCAAACGCAATAGCGAATCGAGGACGATCCGCAGCAGCGGCCGGCTGCGCTCCGCGCCGGTCCGATCCGTCAAACGGCAATCGTCGGCGAGCACCGTTCCAATCCCAGTCAGGATCGCGTCGTGCGCATGGCGCAGCAGTTGCACATGCTCGCGAGCGGTTTCGCTGGTGATCCAAGGAATGCGCCCGGGCGTAGATTCGTCGTCCGGCGCGGCGATCTTTCCGTCCAGCGTCATCGCCGCCTTCAGCGTCACCAGCGGCCGCCCCGTCCGCATGAAATGAATGAAGGCTTCGTTGATCTCGGTGGCCCGAGCCGCCGCGCTCGAATCGATTTCGATCTCGACGCCGGCCTCGCGAAGGCGCGCGAAGCCTCGGCCCGCGACCTGCGGATTCGGATCCTCGATCGGCGCGACCACCTTGCGCACTCCCGCGGAAAGAATCGCGTCGACGCAAGGCGGCGTGCGGCCGTAGTGCGTGCACGGCTCCAGGCTGACGTATAGCGTCGAGCCGTGCGCCCGCTCCTTCGCTTCTTCCAGCGCCAGCACTTCGGCATGCTTGACTCCCGCCCAGGTGTGAAATCCGCGGCCGGCGACTTCGCCTTCGCGCACCACCACAGCGCCCACGGCCGGGTTCGGCGACGTCGCGCCAATGCCGCGCGCGGCAAGGTCGAGAGCTTCTTCGAGGTACCGGTCCATTATTAATCGAAAAGCGAATCGACGAAATTGTGCGGATCGAACGGCAACAGGTCGTCGACCTGCTCGCCCACGCCGACATAGCGGATCGGCAGGTTCAGCTCGCGCGAAATCGCGACCACCACGCCGCCCTTGGCCGTGCCGTCGAGCTTAGTCAGGATGATGCCTGTGACGGCGCTAGATTCGGTGAACTTGCGCGCTTGTTCCAAGCCGTTCTGCCCGGTAGTTGCTTCCAGCACGAGCAGAGTTTCGTGCGGCGCATCGGGAATCACGCGGGCCGCGGTGCGGCGCATCTTCTCGAGCTCCGCCATCAGGTTGGTCTTGGTGTGCAGGCGGCCAGCGGTGTCCGCGATCAGGTAGTCGACCTTGCGAGCCTTGGCGGCCTGCAACGCGTCGAACAAAACCGCGCTGGGATCTGCGCCGGGCTGCTGGCGAATCAACTCGGCGCCGGTGCGTTGCGCCCAAACTTCAAGCTGCTCGATCGCGGCCGCGCGGAAGGTGTCCGCAGCGCACAGCAGCACCGTCTTTCCTTCCGATTGCAGACGCCGCGTCAGCTTGCCAATCGATGTGGTCTTTCCCGCCCCATTGACCCCGACAACCATGATTACCGTCGGCGGCTCCGCCGCGCGAACGACGGGTTTTTCAGTCGCTTCCAGAATTTCGAGCAGGTGCTCTTTGATCAGCGCCTTGAGCTGGGCGGAATCCGAGACCAGATGCCGCTCGACGCGCTGGCGGATTCGCTCCAGGATCTCCGCAGTCGTTCGAGCGCCGATATCGGCAGTGATCAGCGCGTATTCCAGTTCATCGAGGACATCGGCGTCGATCTCCTTACGCCCGCTGACCGCGTCCTCGATCTTCTCCATCAAACCGGCGCGGGTCTTCTGAATGCCGGCTTTGAGCCGTTCGAGGAGGCTGGGTTTGGTGGACATGAGGGGACGGAACCTAAATATTAACAAGGCCGGGATTCTAACAGCGCCAGCCGGGTGCTGTCCTAAACTGCGTTGAACTCCAAGAGTTCGCCAATGTCCCAGACGTGGCCGGATAGGCCGGACTGCATCGCCGGAGTAACGCGCAGGCTCGAATGGATACGAGCGAAATTGTAAAACCAGAAGTGAAGGCAGAGCGCGGCCCACAGATTCTCCCACTTCTTTGAATAACAGAGTGTCAGTCTGGCAAGCCTTTTGATCTGCATGCGCATCGTTAGATTGCCGCGTTCAACGATGCTGGTACACACACGTTTAAAATCTGGATTGCCCAAAACGGGCCTCATCTCAGTAGCGACCACTTCGGCAGGACTATAGCGGCGCTCACCTTCCGGAGTTGCTCGGTATACCTTCACGAACTGCGCGAAGTCCACGCGATCACTTAGCGTCGTTTCTACGGCGAAAGGATAGGCCTGGAAGCCGTCAGCGCTTAGCTGAAATGGCTGTGCTGCTGTGGCGAGCCTAAGGCCTTCTATAAAAGCATTGGTCGTATTCTGATCGCGCTTGCCGAGAGCGAAGTTCAAGACAAGCTTCGTATGGCGCTCGATAGCCACGAAACAGTATGCATCTCCGAAATTTGGATCGTCCCCTGGGCGGACGGCCTTCTGTTTCTTCCCTACGTATCCCCAGATCTCATCAAGTTCTACATTATGTAACGTTTCGTATGATGTGACCAAGGACCGACTCGGCCTGCTTGCCGACGACGACCAGCAGACGCATTATCGTGTCGCGATGAAGTCCAGTTATTCGTTCAGTTGCGCGAATGGAATTGCACTCCAAAAGGAGCTGCACCGCCAGTATTGCCTTGCTCCTGGGAATCAGCATTCCCGGCATACGTTCCTCGCGTCCCGCCGTCAGCGTTCTACGACAGGCTGGACATCGGAACCGCGCAGAACAGTTTCGATTTTTGCCAAACTTTTGGCAACGCTTCTGGCAAGGTTCGCACATCATTGACACCGCTCTTGCTACCATGGCCAATAATACAACGAGCGGTCGCTGTTTGTCAACAGGCAAACCTATCGTAAGCGGTTAGAAGAAAGGACAATCCTCAGGAGGGTGATGCTACAGGCTAGCGATAGTGGTGACGTAGCGAAGGCGTTCTGGCTCGAATTCTATCTCCTTACGAACCCGCTGCATCGCTTGCTTAGCTGCATTGATTTCTTTAATTTGGTCCTCGTAGCGCTTTGCCTCCTTTGGCAAAGTCTGGCTACGAGTCTGCTTTGGTTTCTGACTGCGCTTGGTCGTTGCCATTTTGAGTCCCTCAGTTCTTAGATGCACGTCCTAGCATCAAGATTTCATCCTTAGTTTCCACGATCTTGCCCAGGCCGGGCGTCTTGTTAAAGAGGACTTCCGCCCGGATGTAGTACTGCCAGATATCCTTCCAGAATTCGTCAGATTTCCCCAACAGCTTTACGTTCAGCTTTAGGTCGTCCTTGGCCGTGATCCCATTAATCATTCTGCCGTGGACCTTAAACTCGCCCACCGAAGACAGGCCCTTTAACACCTTGTCTACCAGCGCCTTCTTCTTGGCCTGCGGGGCTGCTTTGGAAAACATATGATTCTCAAGATACTTCCTAGCAACGTCGTTGCCGAACTCCATCAGCTTCCCGCAGTGATCGATGAATGTTACATCAAGCGTGGCGATCTGTTGAAGGACTGCCCGAGGGTCCTCTTTTGCCTTAACGGCCTTTTTGAAATCCGCCTCTAGCGATTTTTTTGAGTCGATGAATGATTGCGCCGAGACGTAGCGCGGCACGCCTCCGACCACGATCATTACCTGGGCGTCTATGGGTCCGATCTCGGAGCAGTACCCCATGACAATTTCGTCCGACCCAAGCGCTATGAGCGTGGCAGCACTCTTTGCTCTATTGGGGATGACAACGCGAAACTCTTTGCAATGAGCGCGACACAGTTCTATGATTTTTTCGGCGATGGTTCCATCGCCACCGGGACCGCTTATCAGAAGATTGAGTTGATCGACTTCGCCTATCGAAAGCAATGCATCGCCGATTGCCGGTACATCTGAAGAATCGATGGACGCACCCAGACTCTCGGAACAAAGGAACGCAACGTACCCGACGCTCCCGCCACTACCAGAGTGGCCCTCAAGCCTCTTGAGTAGCTCGATGCGCTTGTCCCTTTGCGCGCTGTATAGATCGTGCTCCAGGAGGACAGCCGATAAAACCTCCGCCCGAGGCTTATCGACACCCTTGGTGTATTTGGGCTCCTTCGGCTCCTTCTCTTCCGACATGATGTTGGGTATCACGAAAAAGATACCAGCACCAGAGAGGGGAACGCAACCTAGGCTGGCGGACTTTTCTTTGGTCTGCCGCCGCCTTTCGTTTTTCGCTTCGCAGCAAGCTCGCGAAAATAATCCGGTCCCAACTTGCGAGCCGTCGCCGAGCCGCCTTTTGCGCCCAGACTGGCGGCTGGATTCTTCGCAGTGCGCTCCATGTCTTCCACGAGAGACAAAGCTGTCGTAAGTATCTCGTGTGCCCGACCAGAGCGGTTCTCCGGCAGCGGCGACGTGGTCAAGAGAACATCGGCCTCCGCGATGAGATTTCGCAAAACCGCCAGTTGCTTCGGCGTACGTGGCATCATTCCGAACGTAGCAAGATCGCGCTAGCATAGGCAACGGCTCAAAAATCTTTTCCAACGCACTTTAGGACAGTACCGCCAGCCGCTACAGAAGTTCCGCGAACTGTTCCACGGTGTATCCGGCCTGCTCGATGATCGATTGCAGCGTTCCACGCTTCAGATCCCGAGTGTGCCATGGCAGCGTAACTCGTAACCCTGGCTTGTCCGGATGCTTCAAGTAATAGTGACTACCCGTCGCGTGGTGGAGATAAAATCCACTCCTTGTGAGAACCCGCAAAACGTCTTTCGGTTTTAGCGCCGGAAGCTTCCGGCTCAAGCGGACTCAGGGACTCGAACGCGAATCTCTTCCTTCATCGGGTCCTTGTCGGACGGAGCCGGCAGATGATCTTTGCGCAGGCTTTCGATGTATCCGCGTATGGCATCTTCAGCCATCGCGCGAGCTTCCTCCAACGTATCGCCCTCGGTCACCAAGCCTGGGAAGGCGGGGCATTTGACAACATACCCGCCTTCTTCCGCAGGCTCGAAGATCACGGTGTAGCGATACTCGGCCATCTTTAGCAGCCGATCGCGCTTACGGCAGCCGGAAATCGACGCGCCGGTCCCGATTGATCTGCTGGCTAAACATCCGGTCGACCGTCGAGAGCGGCGCCGACATCTGTTGGCCGTCCCGGCTGGTCCAGTAGATTGTGTCGCCGTCGACGTGATACGAGGTTGCCGCGCGAATCGTGTGATCGGTGAATGCGATCAGATAATAATTTGCCTGTTGCGGAGCCGTGGCCGTCGGACCAGGCTGAGCCGCCGCCGGTGGCGCAGCGTATGGAGCAGGTCCAGCCCCGTTTGGAGGCGCGGTCGAGTATCCATAGTTCGGAGGCGCGCCCGAGTATCCGTAGTTTGGATCGTACGCGTACGGAGAGTTGTAGGCATAGGCGCCGCCGTAAGCGTAGGGGTCATAGTAAGCATCGTAAGCATACGGATCGTAGTACGGGTATCCGTATCCGTAGCCATACGGATAGTAACCGTAATACGGCCAGCCCCAGAAGCCGCCTATTCCGAACCCGAAACCGAAGCCGCAGCAGCCATAGCCGTATCCGCCGTAGCCGTAGCGGCCATATCCGCCATATCCGTAACCGCCGCGGTATCCGCCATACCCGGCCGTGCCGAAGCCCCGTTGAACATTAACTCCGGCTGCTCCGCTACGAACCGCACCCCCGCTTGCGAATCCGCTGCCTCCCACTCGCGCGGCGCCACCGCTAAAACCTCCCACGCGTGCGCCGCCGCCAAATCCACCGCCGCCGCCGATGTGACCTCCACCGCCGCCGCCGGCATGACCACCACCACCGCCTCCGCCACGCGCGAGCATCAGAGCGGGCATTGCGGCGGCTAAAACCAAGATCCCTAGGAGTCTCATGGCTCGAGTCCCTCCCTTTCACTTCGAGGCGGGGCTAAGGCCCCGCTTCCCGACTTCATTCTACAACCCTATAAACTGGACGCGCTAAGCCGCCGCGGCGTTGCTGCCTTCATCGGCGGACGGTCCGTAAAGCGCGGGCACCGGCACGCCGACCATGCGGTAGTAAACCGTGAGCTGCGCCCGATGATGAATGATGTGATTCATGATCATGCTACGGATACAGGCCACCCGAGGCATGCTGAACAGTACGTTGCCCCCGATCTTCAGCGACCATTCCTCCATCATGTCCGCATCGGAGGTCGCGGCCAGCGCGGAACGAAGCGCTCCCGTGTTCTGATCGAGCAAACTTAGGAGCTGATCGCTGCTGGTGACTTCCAACGGCTTGTGCTCATTGGGATTCATGTCCAGCGAATCCGTGTCGATGATCGTCTTGCCCCAGCCCACCATCTCCACGATGTGGCCGGCCAGGCCGCCTAGAGACATCGACTTCGGATCGGGTTTAAATCCCAGTTTGTCCACCGGAAGCCGCTCCAGCGTCTTGCGGGTGTTCGCCATCTCGTAGTCGAACTCACCCAACATGCTTTGACCAATGCTCATTTCGTATCCTCCCCCGGATGTAATCTTACACGCATCGATTGTACCCCGCGGAGGATCTCAGCGCCGTGACTGAGTTCGGGCCCGGTTAGGGCTGGCTGAGATCGCCGAAGGTCACCGTGACATCGGCTTCGTACTTGCGGTATTCCGTGAATTCGATCTCGTTTTTCGTGAGGAGCTTTCCATCGCGAACGTGGCCCGTGGCTCGGACCGGCAGCAAGAACTCCTCGTTCGAGATGTGAACCGTGCCGTAATCGATTTCGAAAGAGTCTTCCTGAAAGGGGAAATCTTTGGGCGCATCCATCGTCGCCTCCAGGCGCGCCATTTCGCCAGTGTCCGGATCGGCGAACACCAGCCCGTGATAACCGACCAGGAACGCTTTCGCCTCATTCACCAGAGGCCGCGTCTCCACCGACGGAGGAACCTCAAAGGTAAACACCGCCATGCGGCGGCCGTTCAGAGTATCCCAGCGAATCCAGTTGAAGCGAGTCTTCGCCTGGGGACCGAAGATCCAGTTCGGAACCATCACGAATTGCAGCAAGCCGTCGGAGCGCATGCCTTCGAGCGAATCGTGCGTATAGCGCGTGGGTTTTCCATTGACCGTAATCAGCGTATGAT
>JASHRP010000279.1 GCA_030037375.1 Bryobacteraceae bacterium
TGCGGGCGATTGGCCAACTGGGACGCCACGGGAAGGGCAAGGGCATCCGGGATGCGGTTCGAATCGCCGAAGGGGCGATCATCGGCTTCGCCGACGCCGATAACAAAGTTCCAATCCAGGAGTTCTCGAAACTCGAGCCGTTCCTGAGAGAGAATTACGATGTAGTGATCGGATCCCGCGCCCTCGACCGATCCCAGATCGAGCGCGCACAGCCTTGGTACAGGCGGCTCGGCTCCCGCGGATTCGGTATCTTCATGCATACCGTGGTCGGACTGCCTGACATTCGCGATACCCAGTGTGGGTTCAAATTCTTTCGCCGGGAAGTGGCCAAAGATTTATTCTCGCTTCAACAGATCGACGGGTACATGTTCGACGTAGAAATCCTTGCTCTCGCGCAGCGGCGCGGCTATCGCATCAGGGAAGTTCCGATCCGCTGGCACGACGACGGGGATTCGCGGCTTCAGTTGTTCTCTGGGAATGTCCGGAACATGATCGACATTTTTAAAATCCGCGCTTCCGTCTCCCAGCACAAGAGGTTGCCTGTCGCGGCCCGCGCCAGAGCCAACAACTATTGATGCCTCCGGAAAATGTTATTGGAGAATCTGTTTGCGAGCTTTAGTAACCGGGGCCGCCGGATTCATCGGCAGCAATCTTGTAGACCGTCTCCTGCGCGCGGGCCACAGTGTCGTCGGGTTCGATAATCTCTCGACTGGCCAACTCAGATTCTTGCAGAGTGCTCTAAAGTCGCCCTCTTTCCGTCTAGAACGCGGAGACTTATTGGGCCTTGAGCATGTTGCTCGCGCTTCGCAGGGGTGCGACATCGTCTTTCACCTTGCAGCCAATGCCGATGTCCGATTTGGACTGGAACATCCTCGGAAGGACCTCGATCAAAACGTGATCGCGACCTGGAACGTGTTGGAAGGAATGCGCACGAATGGAATTCGCCGCATCGTGTTCTCTTCCACCGGCTCGGTCTACGGTGAAGCGCAGGTGTTCCCCACACCCGAAGACGCGCCGTTCCCAATCCAAACATCGCTCTACGCAGCTTCCAAGCTCGCTGCGGAGGGATTGATCTCAGCGTACTGCGAAGGATTCGGAATGCAGGGTTATATTTTCCGTTTTGTGTCTATCCTGGGAGAGCGCTACACTCACGGTCACGTATTCGATTTCTACCGTCAACTCAAGGATCATCCGGATTACCTGGATGTACTTGGGGATGGCCACCAACGCAAATCGTACCTCTATATCCAAGATTGTCTCTCCGCGATTCTCCTGGCAATCGAGCGAGCAGCGGACAAAGTTAGCGTATTGAATCTGGGAGTGGACGCCTACTGTGAGGTGAACGACTCCATTGGTTGGATTTGTGAACATCTCGGCGTCAAACCGGCGCTTCGCTATTCAGGAGGCGAACGTGGGTGGGTGGGCGACAACCCGTTCATATTTCTCGATTGCAAGAAAATGCGCGGCTTCGGATGGAAGCCGGATCTGGATATTCGAGAAGGCGTGATAAAGACACTCGACTTCTTGCAGAACCACGAATGGGTCTTCACGGCCCGCGCATAGGAAAAGGATGCTTCCAGTAGCGATCTTGGCGGGAGGACTCGCAACGAGGCTTCGGCCCGTCACCGAGACGATTCCCAAGGCGCTCATCGAAATTGCCGGCGAGCCCTTTCTCGGGCGGCAACTGCGTTTGCTCCGCGATAGTGGCATCACTCAGGTCGTGATCTGCGCCGGGTACAGGGCCAACCAAATCGAGAAGTATGCAGGCGATGGCGGGCGTTTCGGCTTGCGCATCACATACTCTATTGACGGCCCCCGCTTGCGGGGAACGGCGGGGGCAATACGGCTCGCACTCCCATTACTGGGAGAAACATTTTTCACGCTTTATGGCGATTCGTATTTGCCCTGCGAATACGCCGCGATCCAACACAGCTTCCTGGAGTCGGGCAAGCTTGGGTTGATGACAGTATTCCGAAACGAGGGTGATTTCGACTCGAGCAACGTTGAGTTCGACCAAAGAATTATCGCTTACGATAAAGTAAATCGCACAAGCCGCATGCATCACATCGACTACGGGCTCGGTTTGTTTCGAAGCGACGCTTTTTCCCAGATTCCCGCCGACCAACCATTTGATTTAGCCAGAGTCTATCAAGACCTCCTCAAACAGGATCAGTTGGCCGCGTATGAGGTTCCGGAGCGCTTTTACGAGATCGGCTCGCTGCAAGGCATCCGGGAACTCGAAGTGCTTCTGTCCGGGCCTACGGGGACTGATCATTGAAACGGGCCGTCTTTTTGGATCGCGACGGGGTGCTGAACGAGCCCGTGGTTCGAGGCGGCCGGCCTTATCCGCCCACGACCGTTGAGGAATTGCGGATCGTGCCGGGTGCTCTTCCCGCTCTGCAGCGCCTCAAGCAGGCGGGGTTTACGCTCATCGTCGTTACCAACCAGCCCGATGTTGGCAGAGGGACTCAGACGTGGGAAGGTGTGAACGCAATCAACGAGATTCTCCGTTCTACGCTGCCGGTCGATGACATTCTCATTTGCTTTCACGACGAGAAGGATAATTGCAATTGCCGCAAACCACGTCCTGGGTTGATCCTAGACGGAGCGGCAAAACACGGAATCCATCTCGCGGCGAGTTACTTGATCGGGGACCGGTGGCGGGATATTGATGCAGGAACCGCCGCGGGCTGCATTACGCTCCTAATCGATTACCGGTATCGTGAACGGGCGCCGATGACCGCGCCTTCTTATCGCGTTGAATCCATCAGTGCGGCCGTCGACCGAATCCTTGAGCGGGAGCGGCTGTCCAACTAGTTGTCTCGCCTTAGATTTTACAGAAGCCAAATAGCATATTTTAAAAGTTACGAAAATGGGCTAGATTAAGCACAATGGTTGGCTCAGGCGGTGAAAGCCAGGCCAGGCGCTACATCATAAA